>NZ_NOZT01000048.1:0-31580 GCF_002412355.1 Acinetobacter sp. YT-02 | reverse complement strand
CCACTTGTTTCTAAGTGGGGACTAAATTAAGGCTTATAGGATGAATTCAGAAGGTGTGTTCAGCGGACGCTTACCGAGAAAAATCCAAAGATGCGAATTAGTCGCATGAACCTTATGCAAAGCTATAAAGCTACTGAGCGTAAAGCAAAAGAAACTGGTGATGGAGGTGTATACCTTACTAAACGGCAGAAAGGTGCTGAGGAGCAAGGTGGGTTTGCGTTTAATCGTTAAAGGGAAAAGCCACCTTGCGGTGGCTTCTTTATTGGATTTTATTTGAGTTTTTCCTTATTTACTAAACCTGTAATCCTAGTCAAGCCAAATGCTGTCACTCGCATGTGTAAAAATACACGCTCTTGACCATCATTTTGATTTTTGATTACTGGTGATGCTTTATTGGTAAAAACACCATTCAACACATACTGTGCATGTGGTTGTAATTTCTTTTCAGCATCTCGATAACACCATTTTTTTTGAAGTAAGAAGAATCAGCAGAGCAGAATAATCGTTCTCAAAGTGCTGAAATGGTTGCTCGTTTAGAAAAGAGCTTCGAAAACAATATTCCTTCAGCATTAGTTTCTGAATACATGCAGGCTGTTGAAGAAAAAAATGATATGATTAAAAAACAATTAGAAATCTCTAATCTTCTTGTACTTAAACTAGCTGAAAAGCTACCTGATGACGATCCATCGAAAAGCAAAATGTTAGAATTAATTAATCAATTGAATTAAAAAAGCCGACATTAAGTCGGCTTTTTCGTTGTAATTTATATATAAGTATTTGTTTAAAAAAAAGTTGCAGGATCTTTAAATTGCATCCACGATTGGATACAAAAACGGTCAGTACTTGAGCAGGATTGTTCATCAAACTCCTCAAGCGTGATTACTGTACAGTACTTTCCTGATGGTATTTTTAGATTTTTTTCATCTTTAGAAACAATATTCTCTACATTATAATTAACTTTAAGTTGATTCGTAGAAGCTGAGCCATCGCCATTGAAGTTAGGAAAATACTCTCCTATAACGTAGCCATTCAAACTAGATCCTGAATAAGATTCAGACACAGCATACAAACGAATACGCAATGAACCTGAATATGAATCATTTTGCAAATTTGAATCTGCGTATTTAACTCCCCATGTTACTTGGGTTTTTACTGGATTGTTGTCAGATAGTTTGTAGCTTATAGGTCCATAAAACTCCAGCCCTTTGGGTGATGAGCCTGAGTTTTCTCCACAAGTTAATGAAGAAGATGGAGGGGTAATTATTCCATTTTTCCAATCTATTTCATTTACTTGGTTAGCTTTTTGCTGTTGAGGGTTGTTTTCAGGAATAAGTAGAGTTAAGAAAATACAAACAATAAAAACACTAAAGCCAATTAATAATGGAGCACCCCATGATTTTCTTGTATAACGATCACCAAATTTCTCTTTAACATATTTTGCTTGTTTCTTACCGATTGAAAAGTACCATGCCACCAAGACAAAAAAACCAAGTCCTAAAATAGATAAAATTATTGATGAAATAAACCAAGTTTTAGAGGATTTAGCTTTATCATTATCACCCAAAGCTTCCCAATTTTTCATGTGGAGATATGCCCCAAAAGCTGGGCTGAACAATAAACTCCAGTTCGCAGCAGCATTAGGATTCCACAATTCCATTTGTTGCTGTCTTGGTGATAATGATTCTTTCTGAACTTGTTGTGAAAATTGAGTATTTTGATTTTCTAATTTATTCCCACAATTACTACAAAATTTCGCGTCATTACTATTTGCTTGCCCGCATTGACTGCAAAACATATCCCCACCAAAAATTAATAATTATATGAAATTACGATAGATTAATTTTAGAGCAGTATCAACCCCCTGTAAGGTTCGCTAAATAACCACCTTTAAATAAAACTCTACGAAATAAAGTAGGGTTTTATTTCGGGGCAAGTTATGCAAGAAAACACAATTCCATGGATCATCAAAGTTGTTCCAGCAGTTGTGGGGGCATTATTAGCGTTAGTGTTGAGTGGTGACATAGACAAAGACGGAAAAATCCAAGTGTCTTTGAGCGTTATAGGTAAGTTTTTAGCAAGTGTTACAGTAAGTTTATACGGAGGCTCAGCCTTTATTGAGCACTTCGAGTTATTAGCAAAATCTACGATGTATCAGGGTTTTGTTATGCTTATTTTTGCAGTATTTGGGTTGCTTGCAATCGGTATTATTTATCAATCATTTGCTTTATTACACGGTAAACCTTTGTCTGAAGTAATTGCAGAAGTTAAGTCTGCATTTATTGCGATTATTAGTGCAGGCAAGGGTGGTGGAAAATGAATAAGATGCAAATCAAAAAGCTGCAGAAAATAGTCGGTGTTGCAGATGATGGCATCATTGGTCGTGGCACATTAACTGCAGTATTTAGAAAACTGGGGGCTTCACAAAGTCGTGCTGAAGAGCTCGGTCTTGCTGCTAATGTTCATCTACGCAACTTTGGCATTTTAGATAACTCACTTCGCTTCACGCACTTCTTTGCACAGTTAGCACATGAATCTGGAAACTTCCGATACATGGAAGAAATAGCTTCAGGTTCTGCTTATGAAGGACGTGCTGATTTAGGTAATACACAAGTTGGGGATGGCAAGCGATTTAAAGGACGTGGACCAATTCAATTAACAGGCCGTACCAACTATCGCAAGTATGGCCAGCAGCTCGGCATCGACTTTGAAAACAATCCTGAAATTGTGGCAATCCCAAGCATTGGGTTGATGGTTGCTTGCAAGTTTTGGGCTGACAATCGATTGAACGCATTAGCTGATCAAAACGATTTGAGAGCCATTACCCGCCGTATTAACGGTGGCTATAATGGCTTTGAAGACCGTAAATCACACTTAGCAAAGCTGCAAAGCTGGGTATGATAAAAGCCCTCACTTGAGGGCTTTTAATTCGCTTAGTATTTTATCTATACACTTGGTTTCAATATCGTCTACATGATTTCTTAGTTTATAGGTAACATCCTTGATAGCACCCATTGAATCTGGAAAATGTGCTCTGTGATTTTTTGTGTTGAAAATTAACATATTAATCTGCTGAACGTCGCTTTCAATATCATCATAATATGGCTTTTCTGCAATAAGGCAGTATTTTCTCACTGACTCTAAAAGCGATGCAAAGTCCAAAGCAACCCCCCCAATTGATGCTAGTATATTATTCAGTTCGTTATCCAGATTTAAAAATTCCTTGTCAGACATTTCACTCAGGAATTGACATTTATAATTAAAATTATAGAAGGCATCTCTGAATTGGCCCAAATGGAGATCGGCAGCATCAAATTTATGTATAGCAGCTAAAGCCATTTCTTTTTCTATAGTCTTATTGTGTTGTGCACGCCAGTAATTAAACAGAAAAGTACCAGCAATAGCAGCCCACAATGTAGCAACCCCACTGAAATAGCTTCCAAGCGTATTCAAAGCTACACTCATGGCTTCAGGTGTGCCAATGTGAAAATAAAAAACCCAAAATAAAATATAGGTAATTGTAAATATAGATAACCCGCCAATTACACTGAACGCTAAAGGGTTAATTTTTCCCATAACTCTATTTCCTTAACTGACTCACCATATTAAATTGTAGATGAATCAAGCGTTTTCTTAGGTTTATATTATCTTTTCTTTGGGCATTTTTTCCCATTTCCACCTGGCAAGCAATCACAGGCAGAACCATCTTTATCACGATCCAAACTCTTCCAACCTGTTTGCCCTGACTTTTTGCGCTGCTCATACCAAGCCTGAGCTTCTTTCTGTGTGCTGAAATCTGCGCATTTTTTTGCGTAGGATTGGATGGAAATAAGTGAACAGGCGATAAGTAGTATAAATTTCATTAGGCAGTGTTCTTAATTTCGCAAAGCGTACTTTTTATTACATTTAACCATAAAATTAAGAATATCTGTGTCTTATGCTGCGGTCTACAAAAAATAAGGAAAAATATTTTTTTAAAGTTTGTAGACTGTTGAACTGCAATCAAGGGCAAACTCATGCAATGAAAGTCGACGCATAAAAGTCGGCTTTTTTTATTTGCATTTTTTAAATACATCCAGTTTTTAAAAACAGACTTGGCATTGATTAAAATGTCATAATTGCTAGTATATTCAACGCTTTCAAACATAGTTTTGCATTTATTTTGCAAGGCAAAAAATAAGTTTATTTAATTCAATAGTTTACGCTCGGAAATTTTCAATGCTCTCAATTTATTTAACAGATGTTCAGCAACACGTGCAATTTAAAGATTACCCGGGTGAGCAGCCTGTTAAATTTATCTTGAATTTTAAAAAGATTTTTCCAAGTGTAATGGAGCTTTTACTACCTGTATTGCCTGAAAATGAAAATCTGGAAGAAATGACGTGGGAATCGACCACTGCAGATTTAGAATTATTTAAGTTGTTGCTCAGTGGGTGGGGCGTAATTGAATTACGTTTAAATGCGCTCAGTCAGTTCAAAGGCAAGACATTTGCAGATCAATTGGTGAAACAAGCCCAACAAAAACGTAAAGACTTCGCCAAAGCCCAACAACAATTACAAACTGTAGAGCTAGATTATTTATTTATGCATGAAACACATGCCTTAATTGATGCAGAATTGGTAGAAGTAGGTGAAAAGTTCTATTTGCCAATTTTGCGTGATTTATGGAAAGGCAAAGTATCTACAAAAGTTTTGGAAGCGAAGTTTTAAGAACAAACCCATATTAAAAAGCTGCCTCGGCGGCTTTTATTTTTTATAGAATCATACAAGACGATTAGCAACCACTTGCGAATCCAGATCAACCCCAAATAGCCTAAGCAAAAATTTTAGAAATTTCCTCTCTTAAAAAATAATGTCTTGAATTTTCCTGTAAATCTTTATGCCAATACATCCCCATATTAATTAAGGGCAAGTCTACAGGCACATCAAAAATATTCAATTTTTGGCTCATATTTAAATGCTTTAAAATCATTTTTGGAATAGTCAGTATCGCTTGAGGATGCTGCTGTAAAATCTGTAACGCCGTAGAATAATGCTGACAACGTAAAAAAACCTGCCGTGATAATTGCTTTTGATGCAAATAAATATCTTCTAGCAACATACCAGTACGCCGTGATGAAACCCCAATATGTGCAGAAGATAAATAAAGTGCAGTATTCATTTCTTGTTGTGAACTACAGACCACAAATTGGTCTTGAACTAAGGATTGAAACTGAATTTTATCGCCAAATTTTTGTTCTAAATCAATTACAAAATCAATTTGTTGTGTTGCTAAATCTGCCAAAACCGTTTTGCGGTCTAATTTGTGGCTCAGAAATTGAATATTCAAGTTCAACTTTTGAAAATGCGCCACCAATTTAGGAAAAATAATCGGTTCAATTTCATCATGGATAGCAATTTTGAGCGATTGCAACATATTCGGCTCAAATTGCTGTTTCTGTATTGCAATACTTTGAATCGCCAACAAGGCATTTTTAATAGTCGGATAAATTTGCTCGGCAAAAGGCGTAGGCAGCATTTTATTGCCACTTCGCACCAGTAAATCATCTTGTAAATGTTGTCTTAAACGCTGCAAAGCATGACTGGCGGCAGATTGGCTAATACACAAAATTTGTGCAGCTTTGGAAATACTGCGCTGCTCATAAATTGCAACAAACATCGGGTATAAATTGATGTCTAAACGATGAAAAACGGTAAGATCAACTTTTGCATTGTTATGAACATGATTCATAGTGTTTTATTGAATTAAATCATTTTGTTCATATTACTTTTCAAGTTAAGGTGTTGTAAAGCAATGAATACAATATTTTAAGGGATTTGAACCATGTTTGAGCTATCTGCACGCGCCAAAGACTATATAGAACGTACCAAAGCCTTTATTGCCAAAGAAATTGAGCCGATTGAAGCTGAATTCTGGGCAGAAGTTCACGAATTAAATCAGGGTGGTGACTGGACTAAATGGCAATGGCCAGCACAATTAGAACAATTAAAAGCCAAAGCCAAAGCTGCAGGTTTATGGAATATGTTTTTACCTTGTCCAGAATTAGGACAAGGTTTGTCGGTACAAGAATATGCACACATTGCAGAGTTGAGTGGACGCAGTTTGATTGCGCCAACCGTATTTAACTGTAATGCACCCGACAGCGGCAACATGGAAGTTTTATGGCGCTATGGTTCTGAAGCACAAAAGGCAGAATGGCTGACACCGCTGCTTGAAGGTAAAATTCGTTCTGTGTTTTGTATGACTGAACCTGCAGTGGCTTCAAGTGATGCGACCAATATGCAGGCAACAGCAGTCGTAGACGGCGATGAAATTGTCTTGAATGGTCGTAAATGGTGGTCTTCAGGTTTGGGCGATCCAAATGCCAAAATTATTATTTTTATGGCGCATACACCCGATGAAACCAAAGACCGTCATCATCAACACTCTATGGTTTTAGTCCCTGTGGATACTGCGGGCGTTAAAATTCAACGCATGTTACCTGTATTTGGTGATTACGACGCGCCACACGGTCATGGCGAAGTCAGTTTTGATAACGTGCGTGTGCCTGTTGCCAACTTTATTGGCGGTGCAGGACAAGGTTTTGAAATTGCACAAGGTCGTTTAGGTCCGGGGCGTATTCACCATTGTATGCGTTGTATTGGTGCAGCCGAAAAATCTTTGGAGTTGATGATTGACCGTGGCATGAGTCGTACCGCATTTGGCAAGGAAATTCTGAAACTCGGTGGCAATTTGGAGCGTGTAGCGGAAGCACGTGTGGCGATTGACCAAGCACGTTTATTAACTCTCTATGCAGCCTATAAAATGGATACTTTAGGCAATATGGCAGCACTTACCGAAATTTCTGCCATTAAAGTGGTTGCACCAAGTGTCTTGGAAAAAGTAGTTGATATGGCGATGCAGATTCATGGTGGTGCAGGCGTATCTAGAGATACACCGTTGACAGGTTTCTTTGCCCAAGCGCGTAGTTTACGTCTTGCCGATGGACCAGACGAAGTACACAAAGGCATGATTGCCAAACTTGAGTTGGCTAAACGTGGTTATCGTAGCAGCCGCAAAAAATAAGTCAGTTGCGAATTTTTTATTGTGTCGCTTGGTAGTGTATTCGGCAATATTTCTGATATTGCCGATACATCTCAAGAGAACATGGAAAATCTATGTTAGATTAAAAAAATTGGAAAATTAGGGAAAAATAATGTCAGTTATTGATGTAGGCGGCACAGTACGCGAAGGCGAAGAACTCGATATTCAGGCAGTGACAGCATGGTTAAAACAACAAAATGTCGATGTCGTAGAACCTGTAGAAGTCACACAATATTCAGGCGGTGCATCGAACTGGACCTATCGCCTCAAGTATAGTAATACCGATTTAATTTTACGTCGTCCACCTAAAGGTACTAAGGCCAAATCTGCCCACGACATGGCACGTGAATATCATGTGCAAAAGAATTTAGCACCATTTTATCCTGTATTACCCGAAATGGTGGCTTTGTGTCAGGATGAATCTGTAATTGGCTGTGATTTTTACGTGATGCAACGCATTGAAGGTATTATTCCACGAGCTAAATTGCCGCCTGAACTTGAGTTTAACGAAACGCAAGTGCATGAACTTTGTGTGAATGTCATTGATAAACTCATTGAATTGCATCAAGTGCCTTATCAGGGGACAGAGCTTGAAAAATTAGGCAAGGGCGATGGCTATTGTCGTCGTCAGGTAGAAGGTTGGGATGCTCGCTATGCAAAAGCACACACCATTAACGTGCCATCTTTTAAGTATGTGCGTAAATGGTTGTTAGACCATATTCCTGCCGATTCAAAAACTTGTATTATTCATAATGACTGGCGTTTTGATAATGTCATTTTAGACCCCAAAAATCCGACGCAAGTTATTGGCGTGCTGGACTGGGAAATGGCAACACTGGGCGATCCACTCATGGATTTAGGCTCGGCTTTGGCATATTGGGTAGAAGATACGGACAACCAAATTTTTAAAGCCACTCGTCGTCAACCAACGCATTTAAAAGGCATGTTCACGCGTCAGCAAGTGGTGGACTACTATTTGCAAAAAACTGGATTAAGCACTGACAACTGGACTTTCTATGAAGTATTTGGAATTTTCCGTTTAGCCGTGATTGCTCAGCAAATTTATTATCGCTATTACCACAAACAAACCAATAATCCTGCGTTTAAAGACTTCTGGATTGTGATTCATGCCTTGCATATTCGTGCGTTGAAGCTTATTGGTTTACAAAAGATTGAAGCCAATGAACTGGCGCAAAAATACATCGCTAAATTTAAGGAACTCATGCCGAAATGACCACTATTTATTTAATTCGTCATGGGCAAGCTTCGTTTGGTGCAGAAAGTTATGACCAACTTTCGCCTAATGGTGAGTTACAGGCCAAATTACTCGGCCGCTACTTTGAACGTATTTTAAAAGAAGCGCCTTATGTCGTTGCTGGTTCAATGCAGCGTCATCAGCAAACTGCACAACTGGCTTTGGCAGAATGTTTTCCTGAGGTCGAAATTCATACCGACAGTGCATGGAACGAGTTTAATCATCAACAGGTTTTCGCGCAGTATGAACCGCGTTTTAATCAACCTGAATTGATGAAAGAAGATGTCGCCAAAGAGGTCAATCCTCGTGCATATTTGGCAAAAATTTTTGAAGGTGCGATAGAACGCTGGACGGGCGGTGAATATCACCATGAATATGAAGAATCTTGGCCGCATTTTAAACAGCGTGTCGAAGATGCATTGCAGCATTTATGTGATGACTTAGCCCAAAAACAACCGCGATATGCTGTGGTATTTACTTCTGGTGGTGTGATTTCTGTGGCTGCAGGTAAAATTTTAGGCTTAACGCCCAATAAAACCTTTGCATTGAACTGGGCAATTACTAACTCAAGTATCACCACTTTACGTTTGGTCGGCAGTGAACCACAACTGTTAAGCTTGAATGAACATCATTTTATTAAAGCTGAAAACTCAAATTTATTGACTTGGATTTAAGGATCAAACCATGACAAAAACAATTCTAATTACAGGTGCAAGTTCAGGTATTGGTGCGGGTATGGCACGTGAATTTGCTCAAATGGGTTATAACCTTGCAATTTGCGCCCGACGTTTAGAGCGTTTGGAAACGCTGAAACAAGAACTGGAAAGCCAGTTTGGTATTCGTGTTATTGCAAAAACGCTGGATGTCACCAATTATGATCAGGTGTTTCAGGTGTTTCGTGAATTTAAACAAGATTTTGGACAAATTGACCGCATTATTGTCAATGCAGGCGTGGGCGAAGGACGTCGCATTGGTAAAGGTAATTTTGCCATCAACAAAGCCACAGTAGAAACCAACTTTATTTCAGCTTTGGCGCAGTGTGAAGCCGCGGTTGAAATTTTCCGTGAGCAAAACTCAGGGCATTTGGTGATGATTTCATCTATGAGTGCCATTCGTGGTATGCCAAAACATCTTACTGCTTACGGTGCAAGTAAAGCTGCAGTAGCACATTTAGCAGAAGGAATTCGTGCAGAATTAATTGATACACCTATTCAAGTTACGACTATTTTCCCTGGTTATATTCGTACCGAAATCAACGAAGGTGCAAAAAAACTGCCTTTTGAAGTTGATGAAAAAACAGGTTCACGCTTACTTGCTGCAGAAATTGAAAAAGCGCCAATTAAAGCCTATGTACCTAAATGGCCATGGTTGCCATTGGGCTTAGCTATGAAAGTTTTACCATTAAAATTGGTCAATAAACTCGGCTAAATAGCAGCGATATCATAGTATTTGAATAGCATCCTGAAATTTAAAGCTGATGATGAATGCAATCACTTTAAATGACACGATGCTATTTTTATATTTGAGTCTCTACTTTTGTTTGGGTTTAAAATTTGTATTTTCGGTTTTCGTATTTAAGAGTGAAATGTGATGTGGCTTAGAACAGCAACCCTTGCCTTAATTCCCGCTTTGGTGATTCAGGGAAGTCGTGTTAAAAAGAACACGATCCGATTGCCTGAAGCCGAAGGCGCACGAGAAGGTATTACAGGGCAAGGGCAAACGCTGTCATTATTGATTTTAGGCGATTCTGCCGCTGCAGGCGTTGGGGTAGCACATCAAAATGATGCGCTTTTAGGTGCGGTGATTTCTGCTTTGCAGCATCAGTACCAAGTACATTGGCGTTTAGAGGCGCAGTCTGGAGATACTACCTCACAAGTCATTCAAAAAACGAAAAAACTGGTAAATCAAAAATATGATGTTGTGGTTACTTCTGTTGGTGTCAACGATGTAACACGCTTAATGTCGGCACAGACTTGGATTAAACAACAGCAACATTTTTATCAACTTATTCAAGCGAAATTCCAACCTGAATTAATCATTGCTACGGGGGTTCCACCAATGCATTTATTTCCCGCATTGCCCAATCCATTATCTTGGCTATTTGGACAATACGCAAAACAAATGAACTTACAATTAGAAAAAATGATTGCACAACAAGAAGATATGCAGTGGATTGAATATGATATTCGAAAATATCAATCCATGAATTTAGAAATGGCAAAAGATGGTTTTCATCCAAGTAAAGAAATTTACCAAATTTGGGGCAAAGAAGTCGCGGAGATGATTTTAGAACGGTTTTAGGTAGAATTCTTATGATGTAAAACTCGGTAATGCGTATAAGAAAGCCCTCAAGTGAGGGCTTTTGCTTAACTTAACTTTGCTTATTAATAGCTTGGAGCGGACATCCAAGTCTTATTAGATATTACTTCAGAGCAAGGAGATGTGCTTGCTACAGGCGATTGACTTAACTTAATTAAAGTTGCTGCCTGTAGCTCCATTTCTTTTGCTTTGTCCATAGACAGACTTGAATACGCCAAAGCTACCGATGCACAATTTGCCCAAGTATGAACATTATCACTATCTGTTTCTGCAAGCTTAAAATATTTATCAGCGAGTGCTTTCATTTGATTGCTTTTACCATCATTTGAGGCTGATTGAACCTTTGGTGCTGAAGATTTCAAAGTTAGGATAGTCGACGAGTTTGGAACGCCTGGTTTAAAAGCTTCTAAAGTTTTATCGTCCAACACGCGCATACCATAGGTGATATTGTTTGTAGGATTCGTAAAAATATAATCGCCAGAACTATTCTTTAGGTAGGTTGATGTCTTATTCGGCTCAACAATTACAAGTTTGTTTTCTTCAAATCTCGCATCAATTGAATAATATCCATTTTGAATGGAATATGTTCCATTAGTCGCAGCAAATGTACACATGGATATAAATGAAAACACGATTAGTCCAACTATATTTTTTTTCATTTTTGCGTCCCTTTATTACAGTATTGTTCTTAAATTAATCTACGATCCTTTCAAAAGACATCCCAATATTGGGAGTATCCTTATTTAAATAGTCTTGCTATATATGAATTTTTAAGCAGCATTTCAGAGTTAATTTTTTAAGGGGAATTAAAGATGAAGACTTTAAAATTATTTGCAGCTATAACTATGTGTTTTTCAATTTTTGGATCCACGCAAGTAATAGCTGATGACTCTCCTAATACAGCACTTGCGGTTTGTTGGGAGACTAATTCAGGTAAATATCAATGTGATGGACCAACACAAAGACTATCAACCTCCTATACGACATTATCAGAAGCCTTGAGCTTATCTGGTTGTTCTACTGGAAGAGCGGTACAAACCAATTATCTGACACATGCAAGAACTGGCCGTCAGTATGCAACAGTTTACACCTGCAACTACACACTGAAACCAGGTAACACTGCCTCATATACTACCAACAGAGATGTGCGTGGTTGGTGGGATGGTATTATTTATTAATTTCTTTCTATTAAAAAAGCCCGCTGATGCGGGCTTTTATTTTTCAGTACTAAATGTCCAAATGGCACTTTAGTTGACAAATCTCTGTTTTAGTCCAAAAAGTTGGTTGACAAATCATAGATTTAGCCATAAAAGATGTATTTATTAAATTTAGTAAGTTTGCTTTATAAAACTAAAGATATTGAACATACTATGAGCAGTAGCATTTTAAGATGACCTGAAATGTCAAAAGTGGATAAAAAAGGGAAACCAACCCAACAGAGTCTAGATCTTTTAGATCCAGCTGTTCATCAAGAGCAAGCTGGCGATCTTGATTTTGTTTTAAAAATCCATGATGGACATTTACACGATTTGGAAATTTCAAGTGTTGTTAACTTACTATCAGCCTTAGGTCAAATTGTTGGTGTTAAACAAGCGAGCTTTAATACAATTAAAGAAGGTTCAACGACCATTGCCATAACAGTTCCTGAAGACCTTAAATCTGTCGCAATTTTAAATGTAACTAAAGACACCACAGCAAAACGCAAACAGATTTCCCGTATCCAAAAAGAGTTGGGTAAGTATGCCTTTAGTCATGCTGAAATTTCTTATGGCACATTAAGAGAAGATAAGGTTTATAAACCTAAAGAAATTTTATATGTCGTTCCTGAAGTCGAAACTGAAGATGTTTTCACCCAAGAAGAATCTTTAGATGGCCGTCTAACCCGTCTACAAAAAGGAAAAGATAAGTCAGACCACATTACGATTATTTTGAATAATGGTGAAGAGGTACCAGCGCAGTGTTCTAAAAAGTTATTAGAAGAACTACATCCATTTTTTAATACTGATCAAAGCTTAAGATTTGAAGGAAAAGCCACATACTTAACGAAATCAAATTCTTATCAATTAATATTGAAAAAATATGTTATTCACAAATTCCATGTTATCGAAGACGTTACATTAGATGAATGGATTGATGACTTTAGATCAAAAGGTGCATCAAATTGGTCGAAATATGATGATCCTATTGGTGAATGGCTGAAGGAGCGTCAAGATTGATTATCTTAGATACGAATGCCTTAATTACTTTATTAATGACAAATAAGAATGAGGCTGAATTTAAAAATCTAAATACATTCCTTAAGCAAAATGAAAAATTATCTATTGCATTGCCCATGCCTGTAATTTCTGAGTTTATCGCTGGTGATGACAATGAAGCCCGTTCTTTAAGCTTATTAAAGCCTAATTCAAAGTTTAAGAATTTAGACTTTGATGCAAAGGCTGCTTTAATCGCTGCAAAAATTTATCGTGATTATCGCCAGCTACCACAGAACCAAAAGTCTCAAGAACCACGGCAAAAAGTTAAAGTTGATATACAGATTATTGGAATTGCATTAGCTAATAATGCAACTATTCTTGTATCGCATGATAATGGGGTTAGAAATATAGTGAATGAGCTGGATCTAAATTTGAGTGTTTTTGATTATATGAATAATCATTACTTTGAGCAAATGGCGAGTTTGATTGTAGCTGAAAGTCAAAAAGTTCAATAAAGTTAAAATTTTATAAATAATCTCAGGTTAATTTTTTATGTTTGAAAAGCTTTCTATTAAGAATTTTAAAAGTATTTCTGACTGGCAGGAATTAAAATTAGCGCCAATAACTTTGATTTATGGCCCAAATTCATCTGGAAAGTCTACTATAATCCAATCATTGCTATTGTTGCAACAGACAATGTTAAAACCAAATAAGAATGGTGGCTTGGTTACAAATGGGTTAAATTTAAAATTGGGAAACTTCCCTGTCATTGTTAATAAACATGATTTAAATAAAGATATTGAATTTAATGTGGAGTATTATTATATAGATAATGAGAAAGAATATAATAAATATCATAAAAGATTTGAATTTGTTTATGGATATATCGGTGATTCAGGTGAGCAAGGTTTTTCATTCTTAAAAAATTACAAGTACTTTTCTGAAATGAATTTTAAAAAGAAAAAAATAAATGTAATTAATGAGTTTGTAAATAATTTAGTTTTGAACAATCCATTAAAAATGACTAAAGAAGAATTAAATGAAAGCTCTTTATCGTTTAAATATAGTGATAATAATAATTACTTTTTTGAAGATATTCATAAATTAAAAATAGATAAAGCCATCATTAAAAAAATGATTACGCTTCCAGTATACAAAAGCACATTAAACTACTCTGTTCCATCTTCAACAGAACTGTCTTTTGATTTGCCTCCAATGAGTACTTATAAGATACATCCAGAGCAGTTTTCTATTACACAATTAGTTAATAATGTTGTAACTAAAAATGCGTCGAATTTAAAAGATAAACTGAGTACTATTTCTTATATTGGACCATTACGAAAAAGAATAAAGAAAATTTATATGCTTGAAAATGATAGTGAAATAAGTGTTGGGATTGATGGAAATAATATAGGTTTTTTTCTTTCGTCTCAGGGTGAATTATTATTAGATAAAATAAATGATTATTTTTTTAAATATAAAATCCCATATAAAATACTTATTAAAGAATTAGGAGATGATTTAACAGGCCCTGTAATTTCTATACTACTAGAGGATTTAAGAACAAACACTGTAGTTGGTCCTTCTGATGTGGGGGTTGGGATTAGTCAAATCTTACCAGTCATTGTCGAGGGGATAATTAGAAAAAATTCAACTATTTGTGTAGAACAGCCTGAAATTCATTTACATCCAAAATTACAGGCAGACTTGGCTGAGTTTTTTGTTGATACATGTAAAAATAATCAATGGATTATTGAAACGCATAGTGAAGCCTTAATGCTGCGTCTTCAAAAATTATTACGTATGAAAGATAACAGAATTAAACCTGAAGATATCTCAATTGTTTATGTACATCCAACTTCAAATGGTTCAAAGCTTCATCACATTAGACTTGATGAAGATGGCAGTTTTAGGGATGAATGGCCAGCAGGATTTTTTGATGAACGAATTGATGAAATTTTTGGGTGAGATAAAGTTGCATGTTAGTTCATTTTTCGTTTGATGGAGCTTGTTTTTCATCCAAATTGTTGTGTGATAAATATAATCCAAGTATTCACGAGCAGTTAAATCAATATTGGAAAAAATATGGAGTATTTGTATTTCCAGAAAATTTAGATTTTAAAGAATACTTAAAGACAATAGATCAAAATCACCGGAAAATTTGGACAGCAGTATTAACATCCCCAAATTTTTTTAAAGTAAAGAAACTTACAGAAAATTGGAAGAATCTTAATGAGCTTGCTAATCATGAACCTATGTATAATGGAATAGAGGAATATAGTAAATTTTTTAAAGTACTATTTTCTGATGAAGATCATTTTTATATGTTAACTGAGTTAGGAACTATTTCTAAGCTTCAAGGCAGTTTTGAAATTATAACACCTGGTCAGATTTTGGTTTCACCTTCTTTTAATGAAGTTAAGAATAATTTTGAAAAAAAGACAGTAGTTGGTGATGAGTTAGAAACAATCTGGAAAAATAAATTTAGTGATTTGTGTAAATATTGCACAGATATTACTATAATTGACAGATATTTATTTAAAAGTATTGTCGAAGATAAAATTAAAAATTCATCATCAAGCTTCGAGTATCTCCTAAAAAAGATTTCTAAATATGATGGAAAATATAGAATTATAATCGTATCTTCTATTAATGAGATTAATGAAGATAATATTTTGCTAGATAAAGTCAAAGCTCTAGGAGCCAAAGATGGTGAAGAAGCTTTATTGAATTATATAAATAAATTCTTAACAAGTCCTTTAAAAAAGAATATATCAAGTTTTAAAATTATTGATGTTGAGAATAAGTTTTTTCGAGTAAGTGGACATGATAGATATTTTAGATTTGATAACTCTTACTATAGAATAAGTAAAGGTTTAAACTTTATGCGAGTTAGTGAGCAAATAGAAGATAATAATTTTGATTATTTTACTGGAGAAAAAGTTGTTAAAGATTTAATTTTATCTATTGGTGATTATCATAATTCAGAAAAAATTATCGTTTAATAAGAATTTAAAATAGCCATAACAAGATATTATTTGTTATGGCTATTTATATAACTCATATTCAAAAATTAGCTTTTATCACTTTTTTTAAGTACTGGCATAATGATCTTCAACAACCAACCAACCAAGGCTTTTTTTGCCGTTATCTACAACGTCAATATGATTGTTGCCCTTATAAACTAAAACATCTTTATTGAAAAACTTTAATGAATTCCAAAAAGAAGAGCCACTTAATACTTCAAGAGAAAGGTGAATATCATTTTGTAGGGCAGAGAGTTCTTGTGTGTAGTCTAAATCAAGCATATTGAGCAACTTTCCATAAACCACACGTTTTTTTCCATTTTTTAAATGAATGATTTTTACATCAGAACTGGCAGGAGCAGAACTCTCATTTCTCAAAAAGCTTTCTTCAAGTCGAGCCACAATATCCGCATTCATTGAGCGATTTAGTTCTTTAGCCGATTCGACAATTTTGTCTTTTAGCTCTTGCGTCATACGCATTTTATATTCGACGTCTAAATTTCTAGCCATTTTTAGTTAGTTCAGTCCAAATTATTTTTATAATAATATCCCCAATGGGGATTGACAACATATATTTTGAAGAATACAGTTTAATGCATCCCCAATGGGGATAAAAAACCCCTTGCGACTCTCACATCAAACAAGGGGCTCTATCTAATTCTCTACCAGGAGAAAAGACATGATTAGTCTAACATTTAATGAAGTTAAATTTAATCCCATACAGCAAGATGGGCAAGTTTGGTTAACTGCGAGCGAATTGGCTGGGGCACTAGGTTATGTAAAATCTGATGCAGTTACTCAGGTGTATGAGCGTAATAAAGATGAGTTTACTGCATCAATGACAACGACCCTCAAAATGAGTGTCGTTAGAAAGACGGGTAAAGTGGAAATGGAAAACCGTATTTTCTCGCTTCGTAGTGCTCACCTAATTGCTATGTTTTCCAAAACAGTTATCGCTAAGCAATTCCGAAAATGGGTTTTAGATATTTTGGACAAAGAGGTAGATGCACCAGTAGCCAAAACCCACAAATCAGAGCGTGAACCACTAACCAATGCTGTGAATATGCTCGTAGCTAAAAGCAAGCACTTGAATTACTCAGAAGCATACAAACTTGTGCATCAACGCTTTAATGTAGATCACATTGAAGAAATTCCATACGATGCCATTCCCGCCGCCGTGGAGTACGTGCATCACTTAATAGCGTTATTTTCTCAAGCAGAGAAAAGCCATACTGCTGTTTCAGATCGCTCACGTTCAATGGCACTACATGCGCTATGGCTCAACCACTGGTGGACAGAGTTCGGAGAAGCGATCCGCAAGATTAGCCCGACTATGGGACATGGTATCCATGACCATTTTAAATTTGCTGCAGAAGATGCACGGCAAATTGTAGGCAGGGAAGTCTACATGCCAATTTATGAGTTGGCACAAAGACATGATTGGCATAAGGGCGGGATAGACTACAAAGCACTGTCAGAATGCCGCAGTTTAACTCCTGTCATTTAGTTTTAGCCACCTTTGGTTAATGCCAGTCAGTTAAGAGAGTGACTGGCATTAATCTTATGGTGCCTTTTTCATTCCAAAGAACAGCGTATTTAGACGATATTTTTAAGTCAGTAGTGACTTACTGTTCGCTATTTTTTTATGAAAAATCACCCATTTTAGTACCAAATTTTCATAATTTTATTTTGTCATAATGGTCAATGCGCTCTATATTTTCCATAATAGTTTTGCAAAAGTTTTGCAGGAATTTTGCAGGCATTAATTTAAAAAGCATTAAATGGAATGGATTGTATCGTTGAGAAACCTGTAATTATGCTAAAATTTAATAAACAATCTTTTGATATTTAGTCAAAATTATTTTTTCAAATCGCATTATAACTTATTGATTTTAAACAATGTCAGAAATAGAAACCCATCCACTCGAACCCTTTTTACCAGCCAATGCCAAGCTGTTAATGCTGGGGAGTTTTCCACCACCTAAAAGCCGTTGGAAAATGGATTTTTATTATCCGAATTATCAAAATGATATGTGGCGAATTTTGGGCTTATGCTTTTTTCAAGATAAAAACTACTTTTTAGATTTAGAAGCTAAAAATTTTCATCTTCATAAAATTATTGATTTTTTAAACACCACTGGCATTGCTATTTCAGATACGGCGCAGCAGGTGATTCGCTTAAAAGGCAATGCATCAGACAAATTTTTACAGATTGAAAAACCAATGGATATTGCAGCACTTTTAAGCAAGATACCTTTATGTCAAAGCATTATGACCACAGGCGATAAAGCGACTGATACACTCATGTTATCTATGCCTGAATCTGCCGAAAAACCTCAAATTGGGCAGGCGACACATTGCTATTTTGCCAAGCGTGAGCTGCATTTATATCGGATGCCTTCATCTTCACGAGCCTATCCTTTAGCTTTAGAGAAAAAGGCAGAAGCGTATTTTAACTTATTTAAAGAAATAGGCTTACTATAAGTAACTTTAAATAATTGTAGACAGTGATGGCAGAGAAAGAAAAATACGCTTCCATAATTAATGTCTATCTATTGTCATTACATCATCCATTCAATAGGGAATAATGAAACTGTTTTCATCATAAAACGCTGAAACTGTGTGGTTTCAGGATCATGATGATACGTTTGAATACTGCCATCTGCCTGATGATCTAACCAAATAATTTGACCGTTTTCGTCTAATTGCAGTTCATACGCAATTTGTGGCAAATAGCGGTCTAAAGATTGAGAAACATCGTTTTGCAATTGTTCAGACTCTAACACCAAGCCAACTTCGGTATTTAATTTTGCAGAACGAGGATCAAGGTTAAAAGAACCTACAAAGACCATGCCATCTATATCAAAGAATTTGGCATGTAAACTCGAGGCGTTTTTGCCTTTGGCAGGAATTACGTTACCCGTTGCAACTTCATACCAAGTACGCTTTTTTCGTTCAATATAAGGCTTAAATTCATATAAACGAATACCTGATTTAAGTAAATCTACGCGATACTGCTGATAAAATGCATGTACCAAAGGCACATCATTGGCTAAAAATGAATTGGTCAATACACGTATCTGTATTCCTTTTTCAGCCAGTTGAGTGAGTGTTTTAAGACCATCTTCTGTTGGGACAAAATAGGCAGAAACCAGTTCTAAATGTTGTTTGGGCTCACCCATTAACTTTAACATTTGTTTGTAAATCAGTTGCTCGCCTTGAGCTGTACCCCGAATTTTATTCGGAGAATCTGCCACAAAATGCGCACGTACCCACTGTACAGGATGTTGTTCTAATTTGATGCTGACTTCTTCTTGCGCGTTAGCCACACGTTCACGAATTTTATCTTTATATTTGGCATTTAATTCATAGCGATTACGCAATTCTCTCAATTGCAACGCGTTGCCTGTGCCTAATAATTGCTTTACTGAATAGCTTAGTTCGTCATTCCAAAACTCTAAAAACACGGCATTGGCTTGGGGGACAGCACTGCCATAGAATAGAATATCCATATCAGTAAATTGAAAATTTTCACTGGCATCAAAATATTCACGGCTAATATTACGCCCACCTGTCACGGCAATCGCCCCATCGGCAATAATTAGTTTATTGTGCATACGGCGATTGATTTGTTTAAAACGAAACAAATAATCCATCACACGAAAATGCCGATATTTGTACGGATTGAAAATTTTTATTTCAAAATTAGGATGCTGAGCAAGCCGTTTTAAGGTTGGATCAAGTTGCGTACCATTTTGATCATCAATTAATAAACGAACTTTTACACCACGATCTGCTGCTTTGAGCAGTTCAGCCAACATCAACTGACCAATTAAATCATCTTCCCAAATGTAATATTGTAAATCTAAATGGTGCTGTGCTTTTTGAATCAAATATAAACGCGAGGCGATGCTACTAAAGGCATCATTTAGAGAAAGATACGCTGTTAAATTTTGGGATAAATGTGCATCAATTTCCTGACCATTCAGCCAATGATCTACATAATGCTCAACAGGGCTATCTTTGCTCGCTTGATTCATCGGTAAACTGCATCCTGTCAGTAAAATAGCGAAAAAAGCCAACATTCCAAGCCAGTAACAAGGTCTTTGGATCTTCATGATTATTCTTAAGTCATTCTGTATTTATACATGGAGATTATCCTCATGTTAATGCTTGAAACTCTGAATAGAAAGAGGGTATTGTGAGAGTCTGTTGATATTTTATAAATAGCTTGCGAGATATCTCTCTCACATCGCAAACATAGACGAATTGTCAGCAGCCCCTTATCATCTGTTAATGTATTTTTTAGGGATAATTTGCTCATGAAATCACGTGCAGCCGTCGCATTCGGCCCAGGTCAGCCGCTTGAAATTGTTGAAATTGATGTTGCACCGCCGCAGGCTGGAGAAGTCTTGGTCAAAATTACCCACACAGGGGTATGCCATACCGATGCATTTACCTTATCGGGTGAAGATCCTGAAGGTGTTTTCCCTGCAGTTCTTGGCCATGAAGGTGCAGGTATTGTGGTTGAAGTTGGTGAGGGTGTGACCAGTGTTCAACCAGGCGATCATGTGATTCCGCTTTACACAGCAGAATGTGGCGAATGTTTATTCTGTAAATCTGGTAAAACCAACCTATGCGTTTCCGTACGTGCGACACAAGGTAAAGGTTTAATGCCTGATGGCACGACACGTTTTTCTTATAATGGACAACCGATTTATCACTACATGGGCTGTTCAACCTTTAGTGAATATACGGTAGTTGCTGAAGTATCTTTAGCAAAAATTAATCCTGAAGCCAATCATGAGCAAGTTTGCTTATTAGGTTGCGGTGTTACAACTGGTTTAGGTGCAGTTAAAAATACTGCAAAAGTCCAAGAAGGCGATACCGTTGCAGTATTTGGCTTAGGTGGTATTGGTTTAGCAGTTGTGCAAGGTGCGCATAAAGCCAAAGCCAGCCGTATTATCGCCATTGATACCAACCCAGAGAAATTCAAATTGGCAGAACAATTTGGTGCAACCGAATTCTTAAATCCAAAAGATTATGACCGCCCAATTCAGGAAGTCATTGTTGAAAAAACAGGTTGGGGCGTAGATCATTCTTTTGAATGTATTGGAAATACCAATGTGATGCGTTCCGCTTTGGAGTGTGCGCATCGTGGTTGGGGACAATCCATTATTATTGGTGTTGCAGGTGAAGGTCAGGAAATTTCAACTCGTCCATTACAATTGGTGACAGGTCGTACTTGGAAAGGAACTGCGTTTGGTGGTGTAAAAGGTCGTTCGCAATTGCCAGGCATGGTTGAAGAAGCCATGAAGGGTGATATTCAACTCGAACCATTTGTAACGCACACCATGGGGCTAGACCAAATTAATGAAGCCTTTGATTTAATGCATGAGGGTAAATCTATTCGTAGTGTGATTCATTTTGATCAATGATGAGTAACGCGCTTAAATAAAGACCCAACAAAAACCAAGCTTCGGCTTGGTTTTTTTAACCCCTGGATTCGCTAAAACAGCAGCTTAATTTTAATAAATACATCCAATAAAAATTATTTTACAAAAAGGATTGCCAAACGGAACAATACAGCGTATTTTAATTTTAACAGCTCATTTTTTGATGAAAACAAGATGTTAAAGCAACCTTTAATCGCAAACGCTTACTATTACTTTTGGCAGTTTCAATGATTGCCTGAGTCGCGTTCGGGCAAAAGGTTGCCCACCAGTTGATACCTGATCGGCAACCCTGATCAGGTTTTTTTATGTCTGGTGTTTTGAATTTTATAGGTTTTTCGGAGATTTAATCATGTACAACGTTAATTATTCATACTTTAGCAACTTTTATTGGTTTTACTTTAGTCAATCTATGACTCAAACCTTGCAATCCATTAGACCCATAACGCTGAAATAAATGATCGGACTGTAAAAAAGAGAAACAGTCCAAAGGAACAGACCAATGAATGCTTTAAATACTGCTTTACAACAACAGACCAACAATACTGAAATTAGTTTAAGTTTACCGCATCAACTCAAAGCGCAACTCCCACTTTCATCTGCGCTAAAACAACAAATCGCACAACATCGACAGATTATTCAGAACATTTTAGCGGGCACAGACCCTCGCTTATTGGTCATTACAGGACCTTGTTCAATTCATGATCCGCAAGCAGCACTCGAATACGCAGAAAAATTAAAGCTATTACAAAGCCAAGTTTCAGATCAAATTTTCTTGGTGATGCGTGCCTATATCGAAAAACCACGTACCACAATAGGCTGGAAGGGCTTTTTGTATGACCCAGACTTAGATGGCTCAGCAAATATGCAACTAGGCTTAGAAAAATCACGTGAACTGTATCTACAAATTATAGAAATGGGTTTACCAATTGCTTCTGAAATTTTAAGCCCAATGGCAACGGGATATTTTGATGATGTACTGGCTTGGGGTGCAATTGGCGCACGTACCAGTGAATCACAAATTCACCGTGAAATTTCTAGCGCCATGCCGTATAGCATTGGTTTCAAAAACGGAACTGATGGCTCAATTCAAATTGCATTAGATGCAATTCAATCGGCAAGTCATCCACATCAATTCATGGGAATGAGCCAGTCGGGTTTACCTGCTATTTTGTCATCACAAGGTAATCCACACGCGCATTTAATTTTACGTGGCGCAAATTCAGGGCCAAATTATCAATTGGCAGAAATTGAGAAAATTCAGCACAAAGCCAAAGGGCAGTTGCCTGCATTGATTATTGACTGTAGTCACGGTAACAGCCATAAAGACCCACAACAACAACCGCAAGTCTTGCGTACCATTGTGGCAGAACGTGAACAGACGCAAGTCCGTGGCATCATGTTAGAAAGTCATTTGGTGGATGGAAATCAAAAGATTTCTTGCGAGATGACTTATGGTCAATCTGTTACCGATGGCTGCTTGGGTTGGGATAAGACTGAACAACTGCTTATTGAGGTCGCTGAAAGCTTAAATCGTCAGGTTTTGGCTAAAACTGCATAAAAAATAAAACTCCAGAAACCCAAAAAACCTGAAATTTCAGGTTTTTTGGGTGGGAGAGTATTTAAAAATCAACTCTTCTTAGATTAGTTTTTAAAATAACAATTCTTTTGCTGCTATTAAAAACTAAGCCTGAATATCTGCATTAGGTTGTTTAGCCACAACAAATTTATAGAAAATTAAACTGATTAAGGTCACAACAGCACAGAGCAAATACGCTGCGGTATAGTCATAACCCGCAATCACATAACCTAAAACTAAAGCACCAATGGCAATCCCAATATCATAACAACAGAAATAGGTTGATGTGGCATGACCAATACGATCTTTAGGGGAGCGTTGAATTGAAATGGTTTGCAGGCAAGGTTGGGCAGACCCGAACCCTACACCAATTAATGCAGCAGCCAACATAAAACCGAATACACTGTGTACCTGACTCAAGACAATTAATCCTAAAGCAAATAATATAATTGCAGGATAAATCACATAACTCGCCCCTTTACGATCATAAATTTTGCCTGTAATTGGGCGCAAAATCATCATCGAAACTGCAAATATCACGAAGAATAAACTCGCATAAGACAGCATATTGCGTGATTCTGCAAAGGTGGAAATAAATGACATAATACTGGCATACGCGAAAGAAACCATCATCGCCATGAGTGATACAGGAATTGCTTTTTTCTCTACAAAATCTTGAAGCCCTAATTTACGTTTAGGTGTTGTTTCAGTTTTTACTTTTTGGGTCGCAATTGGAATCATTAAACAGAAGGCGAAACCTACCCAAACACTGACGGATAGTAAGGTAGAAATACTGGCATAAGAAACACTTTGAATCAGACTTAAACCAATTAAAGGTCCCAATACAATCCCTAAATTTACTGACACCAAAAAATAGCCCATACCTTCACCTTTGCAACTGTCTGGAATAAAGTTATTGGCAATAGGGACGGTAACTGTGGTGACAATGCTGAACCAAATCCCATGTAAAAAACGCAGTACGAGTAGAAACAGTAAACTATCTACAAAAATGTATGCCACGCTACACAGACAAAACATGATTTCAGAAACATATAAGGTTTTCTTTACACCAAATTTTTCAATAATCAAACCGCTAAATGGGCGAATCGCGATTGCAGATAACATAAACAAAGTCATGGCTAAACCTGCCTGTGACAAGCTACCACCCAACTCATTCACAATATAAATAGGCAAAATTGTCGTTTGCGCAAAATAAAATATGAATAAGAACAAGTTATTGAATAAGCAGAGAATAAACGACTTATTCCATAAATGTTCGACATTTATAGCTGACATAACTTAAACCTATATATGGTGAGTGGAGTAGCGTGCAATGTGTACTTTGTTATACAGATGCTTTGTTATTGGAAGTCATCACACAGTAAGATCATGCAAAAAATAATAAACCCATTTATGTGAAAAGTATAGTTATTTAATAAAATTAAAACTAAAATTAGATTTTAATTCCATTTTTTTAATTGTTTTATCAAATAAAGATAATTTTATTTATTTCGCAAATTGCAATGCAAAAAAAATCAGCCGAAGCTGATTTCTTTGAATTTGAGCGATTAAACACTACAAATTTAAGGCTTATAAGCCAGATTCATAGTCCGCACTTGATAAAAGCTGTTCCACATCTGCCATATTGTCTGGCTTGATTTTATAAATCCAGCCTTTGCCATACGGTTCATCATTTACAAAGTCAGGGTCATCGTCTAAATTGCTATTTACTTCAACTACTTCGCCTGAAACAGGGGCGTGAATATCTGAAGCTGTTTTAACAGACTCAACCACACCTGCTTGTTCACCCGCAATTACTTTTTGACCAACTTCAGGTGCTTCTACATAGACCAAATCGCCTAAAGCATCTTGTGCGTGGTCTGAAATGCCTGTGACGACCAAATCACCTTCAATACGCACCCATTCATGTGTTCTTGCATATTTTAATTCCGCTGGGTGATTCATTTGATAACTCCTTAAATTGTATCGAATCTTTTTGCCATGTTTTATACATGCTTTTTGCTAAAAACAAAAGTTTATAAATACGGATCTTTACGCCAATTGCTCGGACTGCGTCCACTCCAGCGTTTAAAAGCACGACTAAAATTTGCCACATCGCTATAACCCAATTCATCGGCAATTTGTTCTAGCGTGTAGTCTGTACGGGAAAGCAGGGAAGTTGCATGCCGATAACGTACTTCATCGACCAAGTTTGAAAATGAAGTACCTTCTGCAGCCAGTTGACGTTTGAGTGTGCGGTCGGACATGTGTAGATAGTCGGCAACATTTTCAATGCTTAAATAATGCTGTTCTGCGTGGGTTAAAATATCACGTACTCGCATAGAAATGCGGCGACGTTCACCTAAAGCAGAAAGTTCGGCTTCACATTGATTAATCGCAATTTGACTGGCAATAGGATCGGCATTAATCATTTTTAAGCCTAGATATTGCTTGTCAAAACTTAAACCTAAATACGGCTGATCAAAACGGAATTGATGATAAGGAAATTTCGCAAAATATTGATCAAAACCTGCAGGTTTAGGAAAGTCAAAATCGACTTCACCTGTAAAGTGTTCGGTACCTGTCATGGCTTTACTCATGGTAATCATGCCAATAATTAAAGCGATGGCAATTTCTGTGCGTAAAGGTTCCATGTGAATATCACACTGCAATTGCAGACTGGCTTTTTCACCAAAAGTTGAGAAAAACAATTGTAAAAAGGGCATACGCAGTTGAATAAAACGATTGGCTAAAATCAACGCATCACTAATTTCATGCGCAGTCATAATCGCATAGCCAATAAAGCCATGAATGGAAATGCGCATTTGCGTACCAAGATGATAACCGAGCGTCGATTCGCCTGTAAGTTTTAAAGCATGTTTAACCAACTCATTGGCAATAGGTGTAGGAATACGACATTCTGGGTCTGCCAACATTTCGCTATTGAGTTGAAATGGTGCAAATAAGGTATCTGCGTTATAACCCCAACGGGATACAACATCCAAAACCAATAAGCCATAAACCCCTGGAACACCTTGTTCCTGACGTGCTGATATTGTTTTCATGCATGTTCCATTGCATTTGCTAATTTTATTTTAATTTGCCTTAGCGACTGTCATCTATGCATATCTTAGTTTGCCAAACGGCGACATAAGAACGTAGATGACATATTGCATCTTGGCATGAAAATTAAAGAAATTCTATGGAAATTGTTAGACAAAACAGGCTTTGACTATATGCGATAAATCTGCATTTCATCAAAGCCTGAGTTACAGCAAAGTTGCTGGAGATGCTAATTTTTATCAGTCGATGGTTTTACGATTTTATCTTGTTCAATTAAAAAACCACCTGTTTGACGCTGCCAAAGTTGTGCATAAATTCCGTTCATAGCCACCAGTTCATCATGCGTACCTTGTTCTGCAATACGTCCTTGATCGAGCACAATTAAACGATCCATTTGTGCAATGGTAGATAGTCTGTGTGCAATCGCGATTACAGTTTTACCTTGCATGAGTTCATCGAGGCTCGATTGAATTGCCGCTTCAACCTCAGAGTCGAGCGCACTGGTGGCTTCATCTAAAATTAAAATAGGTGCATCTTTTAAGAAAACACGGGCAATGGCAATACGTTGACGTTGTCCACCTGAAAGTTTAACACCCCGTTCGCCCACGTAGGCTTCATAGCCTTTTTTGCCACGTAAATCGGTCAATTGTGGAATAAATTCTTCGGCTTTGGCTTTGCGTACAGCTTCAAACATTTCTGCATCAGTCGCGTCAGGACGACCATATTTAATATTTTCAGCCACAGTACGGTGTAATAGCGAAGTATCTTGAGTGACAAGTGCAATATTTTTACGCAAACTGTCTTGGGTTACATCTTCAATATTTTGCCCATCAATCATAATTGAGCCGTGTTTGAGCTCATAAAAATGTAAAAGCAATTGAATTAAGGTCGATTTACCTGCGCCTGAACGTCCCACGATACCAATTTTTTCGCCTGCACGAATATGCAGATTAAACTGATCAATCACGTTTTTACTGTTATAAGCAAAACTGACATCTTTAAACTGAATTTCGCCCTGAGCAACTTGTAATGGTTTTGCATCGGCTTTGTCTTGAATCGCAATTGGACGTCCGAGAGTTTTCATACCATCTTGAATGGTGCCGACATTTTCAAACAGGGCAGAGGTCTGCCACATCATAAACTCGGCAATACTGTTGAGTTTAAGAATCATGGCTGTGGTGGCTGCAATAATCCCCAATTCTGCACGACCATTTAACCACAGCCAAATTGCAGTACCTAAAACGCCTACATACAACACCACGCTCAGTAAATTGATGCTGATTTCATATTGAGCGCCCAAACGCATTTGTTTATAAACCGTCACCATAAATTCTTGCATAGATGCTTTGGCGTATTGGCTTTCACGGCCTGCATGCGCAAACAATTTTACGGTTTGGATATTGGTATAAGCATCGGTCACACGTCCTGTCATCACTGCACGTGCATCGGCTTGTTCATTAGATACTTTGCTCAAACGCGGAATAAAATAAGCTGCTGCAAGAATAAATAAAGCCAACCATAGCAATAACGGCAAAATGAGCATTGGAGAAATTGCGCCCAATACCAGACTAATCGTAATAAAGTAAATGAATACATAGGCAAGCATATCGCCCAAAATGACCCAAAACTCACGTACTGCTAAGGCGGTTTGCATGACTTTGGCAGAGAGTCTTCCTGCAAAATCATTATGGAAAAAATCCAGACTTTGTTGCAACATTAAATTGTGGAAACGCCAACGCAAACGCATTGGAAAACCACTGTATAACATTTGATGCTTCACAATTGACTGCGCACTGGCAAAAAAGATATTGGCCAATAAAATACAAAACAGCAAAGTAAGGTTCTGCTGATGTTGCGCAAGGAAAGTATCTGGCTGACTTTGACTAAGCCATGTGACTAAATCGCCAATTTTTGCATATAGCAAAGCTTCAAAGCTGGCAGCGCCTGCAGTACATAAAACCAATAACAATAAATATGGACGTACACCTGAAGCTGCTTGCCAAACAAAGGCAAAAAACGTGGTTGGCAAGGGTTCGGTCAAACCTTTATTTGGATAAGGATCTATAAGTTTCTCGAACCACTTGAGCATACGATGTTACCTTGATGACTAAACCTAAATTTAAAGATAGATAAATTTAAGACAGTAAAAACAAAAACTTAGGATAAAGTTAAGAGCATTCCTGTGAATATTTCTTAACTTATAGTGATACAGCTTGTAGGTCTAGTTTACGCCATAACACAGCAAATGTTGAAAGAAGAAATATAGATGATTAATTGGCATACAAAACCACGTTACAGATTCACTTTTATGCATAAAGCTGCAACGCATCAAAATTCATCTACCCATAAAAAGCGTATTGGTTCACATTTTTAATGATATTTCATCGAACCAATAGCATATAAATATTTAATTTTTATGAAAAATTTATTTAAACTCAACATTGATTGCTATAATCACGCCCATTTTTAGCACAACCGTGCTGTAAATTGGTTTTAAGTTGATATTTTTATGATGCGTAACTTTTTAGGTGCAATTGCACTATATTTTGGATTTATTTTTCCTGTTCAAGCCATGCCATTTGATCCATTGATTGGTACATGGAAAGTCATTGATGATCATACAGGGCATTATGTTGCGGAAATTGTGATTCGTAAGAACTCTAAAACTTCGGAATATAGTGCTGTAATTACTCGAAATTTATTGTCGGTAGGCACAACTCAATTAGAGGTATGTAGCAAATGCCAAGGCAACTTAAAGAATCAGCCCATAAAAGGCATGCAGGCATTAGAAGGCTTGGTAGCAAATTCAAATCCAAAACAATTTTCGCAAGGACAATGGATTAATCCGAAAGATGGTTATGTCTATAAAATTGATGCTCAATTAAATGCGGCGAATAATCAAATGAAAGTATATGGCAAAGCCAAGAGCGCGAATGCGATTAGCACGATGACTTGGAAAAAACTTTAACAGATTGTACGGCGTATTTTTGAAGCTACTTGATTGAAAGATTGAGTAGCTTTTTATCTTTTTGTGAATGATAAGGTAAATTGAGATACCGAATACTTAAAATAACTTAATACATATCAATTACTTAATATTTATTTGTTATTCACCAATTAAAATGTCTATGCGATAAACCATTTAAAATGTCCTGTTTTTAACTGCAAGAGTCAAGAACAGGATTTAAATTTCTTTGTTCAATAACAACTTTCTGAGCTTTACGACTCGGCATACTTTTCTTGGCACGGGAACTTTTATTTTGTTTTTCCAACTCTTCATGTTGTTGCTGGATATGGGCCAGAACCGCACCTAATCTTTTATTCTCAACTACTTCATTCTGCTGCAGTCTAGCCAGTTTATTGAAAATACTGTAGTTGATCTTCCGTCCTTCGTGCATGATGGCCACAGTACCATCTGGATACTCTAAAAATGTTATGTATTGCCCAACAAGTTTGTGGTTCAGTGGTGTTGGCTCAAGCATATAAATACACTTGTCATACGTGATAGTCAGATTCTTCGTGACCTTACGCTGTTCCTGCAAGGTAAAAATATCCTCTAGCTCAGCATCAGATTCCGTTAAAGGTCGATGCAAGTTCTTCGAGTTTCTCGCACACTTGGCAAACTTCTGATTGAACTGCTCAATGAAGCAGGGCAGCCAAGCATTGGCCTCGGTAATTGAGCAGATGCCTTCCAAACGCATTTCCTTGATCAGGCGATCCTGCAGAGTTCTGTTGGCGCGTTCCACACGTCCTTTGGCCTGTGGTGAGTTGGCAAAGATAATATCGATGTTTAATTCGTTGAGAATCCTGCCAAATTGCGTGATCTGGCTGTCTTGCTTGGATTTCTGATTGACTCGAAATACTGAGTGTTTATCGCTATAAAAGGCCAAAGGCTTGCCGTATTGCTCAATGTAGGCTCGGGTTGAGCATATAATCAAAGGTCGTTTCGGCCTCACAAAAGCGCAGATGCAACAGCTTTCCAGTGGCATCATCAATATAAACCAACAAGCAGCATTTAGCGTCACGTCCTTCAAACCAATCGTGATATGAGCCATCAATCTGGATTAGCTCACCAAAGCAATCGCGGTTATATCGAGGTTGATATGGACGTTTCAGGCGCTTGGAGCGAGGAATCCATAAATTGGCTGCAATCATCCAGGAACGCAGTGTTTCCACTGAAATCTTAAATCCATGAACAGTGGTGAGCTTTTCATGCGCTAAAGTGGGTCCGAAACCATGGAATTGCTCAGCGACAAGATTGAGGCACTTGAGCCTGATTTCTTCAGGAAGCCTGGAGTTGCTGGTTCGGCCACGACCGGCATGGGCTAATACAACTGGGCCTTGAGCTTTGTATTTCTGCAGTAAGCGTCTGATCTGACGTTCTGAGATATGAAGTAGCTGAGCAGCCTGGGATTGAGTTATGCGTTGATCGCAGATTTCCTGCAAAACCGACAATCGTTTAAGTTCTTTATCCGACATAGACACCAACATATCAAACCGTCCGCTAACGAAATTGCAAAAGTGCATATTCTAAAAGCGGACATTTTTACTTTGGAGAAACCGGACATTTCTATTTTGGAGTTACACGATTGATTACGTATAATGTACATTATGTTAAATGAGGTACTTACATACGTCATTCCTCTCTAATTTCTACTGTATGGAATAATTCAATCAGTTTAGTATTAATGAAGTAGATATAAAACATCATCCGATGGTTTTATAAGAACAATAATTACATATGACACATTCTTCACATTTAGGTTTTCTTGCATGACATACTTTCATGCCATGTTGAATTAACCATTCGTGAGCATGCTTTTTAAATTCAATTGGTGTGATGGTATTTATAGTCTCAGCTGCAATTTCAGCCGAAGATGTTTTCACGATACCTAGCCTATTTAGTAGTCTTAAAATGTGCGTATCTACAGCGATACTAGGGGTGTCGAATACAAAATTCATCATAATATCTGCAACCTTTGGCCCAACTCCTTGCAATGAGAGTAAGTCTTTTTTGTTGCTTGGTATCTCACCATTAAACTTAGTAATAATCTGATGAGCCATAACTTTTAGGTTTTTAGTTTTACGATTGTAATGTGCTACAGGTTTAATTATTTCTCTTAATTCTTCATCCTCTAGTTTTAATAGTTCCTCAAATGTTGATACCTTTTCATATAAGGGAACGCATGCTTTTACAACTCTGCTAGTCGTAGTCATAGTTGATAAGCAGACAGAAACCAGACTTTTAAAAGGATTGCTTGATAATCCATTGGTCATCCATGGATCATCTGTATTCTCGAAAATTTCATAGGTCTGGCTTAAGATTAAGTAAATTTTCGAAATTTTTTCTGGATTTGTAGTCATGAAAGAAATCTAAACTATTAAAAGTGCTTTAACTTTATAAAAATTTAAGAAAAAATGTCAGTATTACTTTTCATTTTTATTAGTAGATAAAAGATCATTTATAAAAAATTGAACTTACACAAATAGTTTACAAGCTCTGGTTAAGATTTTCTAAAATTAACATAATACACGTTATACGAAATAAAAATGGGAGCCTTAAGCTCCCATTTTTTAAGTAATTTTTTCAAATAAGGCTTGGGTGAGCA
>NZ_NOZT01000047.1:0-593 GCF_002412355.1 Acinetobacter sp. YT-02 | reverse complement strand
TTATACGAAATAAAAATGGGAGCCTTAAGCTCCCATTTTTTAAGTAATTTTTTCAAATAAGGCTTGGGTGAGCATCTAAAATTCGAATCAATGTAGCTGCTGGTCCAGTTGGATAGCGTCGTCCCTGTTCCCAATTTTGCAGGGTACGGGGGCTAATATGTAGACGTGCAGCAAATTCATTTTGGCTCAAGCCAGTTTTTTCACGTACTTCTTTAATATCAGGCAATTCGAGTTCTGTAACTCGGCTTGCTTTAACTTCTTTACGTTTGATAGCTCCAGCTTCTTTGATTGAAGCAACCAAGTCATCAAATAAGTTGTTATCCATGAAATTGCTCCTTCACGAGTTGGTGCAGAATGGCGGTTTCCTTATCTGTTAAATTATCTTTTACTGATTTTGGATAAGCCACTAAGAAAAAGATCTGATCATCCTCGGTGACCCAATAATAAATCACCCGTATCCCACCACTTTTCCCTTTGTTACCTTGAGCACAACGTACTTTGCGAATACCACCGCCATTCTTGATTAGGTCACCTCTATCAGGCTGTACCAAAAGATCTTGCTGAAGTTGACGATATTCCTCATCAGATACAAG
>NZ_NOZT01000046.1:0-11680 GCF_002412355.1 Acinetobacter sp. YT-02 | reverse complement strand
TTGATTAGGTCACCTCTATCAGGCTGTACCAAAAGATCTTGCTGAAGTTGACGATATTCCTCATCAGATACAAGGTCTTTAATTTGCTTGGTAAAGATGCTGGTTTCAATAAATAACATGGACTCTTTATACGTCAATGGCGTATTTGAATTTTAGCAGTTTCCATAACAAAAAACGAGAGCTGGTAGATCTCGTTTCGCATAACAGCCATTATGTTAAATTGTAGTAAGAACTTTAATGCGATAGAGCAGAATGTATATGCAAAATAAGCTTGATAACATTATTCAAGAATTAAAAGAACTATCTGGGAATAGTCGTCTAAACATAGAACTACCTGATGATATTTTCATATCTGCTTATGAACGAAAAATAGGTTTTATTTTTCCAAAAGATTATAAAAAAGTTTTGAAAGAGATTAGCAATATCTTTTATGGAACAATTGAATTAGCGTCTCTTACAGATGAGAAAGAATGCTATCGAGGGCTATCTCAGATATTAAATGATGCTAGGGAGCAAGGTCTGCCAGAAGATTGGCTACCTATTTGTGAAGATAATGGTAGTTATTATTGCCTATCTCCTAATCATAAAATTAGATATTGGACAGCAGATGGATATAGCGATGAGCAGTGGGAAGATTTAGCAGATTGGATCAAGCAAGTTTGGATAGATGGAAATTAAGAATTTCTAAAATTAACATAATACACCTTATACGAAATGTGTTATAATTTTTCTTAGAAATCAATGCTGTAGTTTCTAGTTTATAGCCCAATCACACCCGATTGGGCTTTTTTTATGACTTTTCACGTTCCACGCCTATTATTTCATCAATGTTCCACACTTTTGATTAGCTCAATTGAATAATCAGGATGCCTGGTCTTTTTCTTTTTGGCGTTCATCCCTCTCTTTTTTGAAGGCACGTTGATCTATGATGCTGGCCATGATCATGATCGGAATCCCAACAAATAAAAAGGCAATACCTTGCAGGATCTCTTTCAGTTTTTTCATACGTAATGCTCCTTGGGGAGCTTAGTCTTCATCGAATACCGCACTCAGTACTCGCCCAAATAAGCTACGCTTTTTTCTTGTCTCATGATGTGTCTGTGATACGTTTTTTGGTGCTCCACTGGTATGTCTCGTTACTGTGTCATGAGATAATGAGTTTGGCTCTATGCTTTTATTTTCAATACTTTCACTTGAGTCATCATTGTTGTCGCAAGGTGTTTCATTGAAATGTCTATTTGGTGTGTCATGAGACATTTTTTCTTCTGACTCTTTATGTCCTAGCAACAATTGGAAGCGGTCTATTTGGTCTAAATAACGTTTTTCTCTATCCTTGTATGATTCAATCTCTTTTCTCATGAAGTCAACCAACTGACGCAAATCCGCATCATCTTTGGGTGAAGTTATTACTTGGTTTGGCTCGTGCTTTTTAATTGGCTCTCCAAAGCAACGAATAACTTCTACGACATCAAATAGGCCATCTGCACCACGACTGATACGTCCTTCCTTTATAGCTCTATATAACGTTGAACGACTAACATTAAAGCGGTTAGATACCTCACTGAGTGATAACTTAGCCATTCATAGTGTCCTTTTTCGTTGATGTCATGTATCCCACTTTTTTTAAGTATGGATATAGTTCTTTAAATTGTTCAGGATTTTGCAACATCTCTGCAATACGTACAGCAAATTGTTGGTAACTCTCTGTACCATGCGAATATTTCCCCATTTCTGGAAGTTCTGAAAGCTTATGAGCAAACATATGTCTTTGAGCATCTGTCATTTTAGATGCTAAATAAACGGCATTATCAATATTATTATTAACTTGGATTAACTCTTCTTTATGTTTAAAACTAAATTGGAAACCAGAGATAGATCTACCTGATTTAAACTGTTCATACTTTACAACAATATCCGTTAACTCATTGATTTGTTGAATTGCGGGTTCTAATACACGATTTTTAAAATTAATCATCTTCTGATATTCATTTATTTCTAAACCTAATTTAGATCTGAAATCAGCTATATCAATGATTGGTGTTCTTCCTGTACTTTTCCATGAAATCAATAACTCATATAAGCGAATAGCATACTTACTCGTTAATTGAGCAACCTGTTTTAATTGATAACTTGTAAATTGTTTCTCTAATCTCGTAATTAAAGGCACAACATCTGGAGCGAAGGTCACTTCTAAGATTGCAAGATCATCTACGTATGAAATTCTACTTACCCAACGAGATTTGACTACAATCTCTTTGTCTGTATCAGCATGATTATCTTTGAAGGAAAATTTTCTTTCAAAAAGATTATGTACAGCATTTTTTAAAGCACTATATGCTGCTTCTTTTGTGACATTAAAGCGAGTTGCATAATCAGAGGCATGAATCTCTAACTTGCTATCAGAAGTAATACCTTGTCCAGTTTCTCTGGCTCTAATAATAGATAATAAGATAAGTCTTTGTTCTGTAACTTCTAAATTATAACTAGCATTAACAAGAATATTATCTTTTACAATTAAATCGTTTTTCATAAGAGTAGAATTATTTCTTTTGTTGAGACTACATTATCACTCAATGTAGTCAAAAGCAAAGAGATTGTAGTCTTATAGCGAAGAGATTGTAGTCTTATAGCGAAGAGATTGTAGTCTTATAGCGAAGAGATTGTAGTCTTATTAAGGCTGAAACCCTTTATTCATAAGTATTACAGCTTACCTAAAAGCATTAAAATATTAAAAATAATTAAAAACATTAAGCATGAAAAATTGCCCTTGGTTTTCGCTACGCTCAAACTCTATTGAACTTCGCTTACGCTCAGTTCGAAGGGGCAATTTTTTGGTTAATCCATTGATAAATTTAAAAAAAAGCAAAAGCAACTCGGAATTCGCTTCGCTCATGAGTTTTTTTATGCTCGCTTCGCTCGATCTAGACTCAAATAAAATCTATTCGCACCCTTCGGGATGCTCTGTATCTAAGTTTTTGAATCACAGGGAGAGCTTGTAATCAGAGAAAAAACATAGTGAGAATTTTAATAACAATACTTCGCTCGTAGACACTCGCTAAAATGCGTTCTTTTGCTGTTTAACTGACTTTTAAACCTACCTATGGGGGAACCTCATCTTTTTTGGAGTTAGGGCTTATAGAAGAGAATAGAAAGATATACAGATATATTTAATCTACATTTGGTTCTGACTCACTCATTAATCGAGCAATAAAAAGTTGTCCACGATCTCGAAAACTCATGTTTTCTTGTGTTCTGCCAACTTTAGTCAGAGTAGGCTGCAGCGAATCTTCTTTATGAGATGTATCTACGTTTTTCAAATGATCGTCTGAATACGTATGGGTGGCTGTCAATTTTTCCGATGTATTCATAACAGAATTTAATTCTTTTCTATACCGGTAAAGATAGCTTCTAAAAGTATTGAAACTTAAGTCTAGTTGATGGTTGTCTTTGAGATCCAAAATAACGTCAGTATATGGATAGCCTTTCTCTAACATAGAAATGATATGAGGGTACTTTTCTTTAAAAATCCCAAATTTTTTTCGCATTCTTCATCCTCATCTTCTGTAATTCACTTAGGTACTTAAAGGGTAGCCTGGAAGGTTATTTGTATATTATTTATATACTATTTGCACACAGAGTGCATAAAATTAGTTTTTTTGCAGTTGATTTGCATACAAAATGCATAAATTTTGCATAAATATTTGTAGCCTAAGATGCTAGGAAACTTGAAATAAAATAAGATATTGATTTTATTGGTTATTTTAATGACGCTTTAAAATTCAATAATATTGAATTTTTGGTTAAAAAATATTCATTTTTTAATACACACCATACGCACCTTATCAGGATGCCACGAAACCCATATACAGCAAGGCTTTCAGCGATTTTATGATACTTAATTGAATTGACACAACATGACACAAAATCAGAATTAACTTTAATAAAAATAGCTATTTAAAAAAGATTTTCCACACATTGACACGCTTTGATTTTGGACAGGAAAAATTAGGTGGGAAGTATGCTGCTATTCTCGACTAGAAATGTCCTATCTGGACATTTCTGCTCGTGGCTTACACTCAAATTTCGTATAAGAGATTTTATGTTAAATAAGACTATTAAGATCAGTTATAATTATCCAATAAGTGATTAAAAATAATAAGGTAATTTATGTCTACATGGGTGTGGGTACTTATTTATTTGGCAGTTAGCTTAATGTTCAAATGGATTATTTCATGGGGTGGAGCTGATTATATTAAAGGCTGGAAGAGTATCTTTTTCTTAGATATGGAATCAAGCTCATGGAATGAAGAACAGCTTAGAGCTATGGCTTTGTTTCTATGGATAGCATTTACCATTCTTTTTATTATAGGTTTAATTTACCCCGAATTTAGATTCTATAAGCTTAAAAATAGTTTGTAAAAAACGGAGCTTAAGCTCCGTTTTTATGGGTGATTTTTTAAATCATTCAGCATTGCATCACGTAAAATCTTATTCATACGTGTCTGATAGCCTTTGCCTTGTGCTTTTAGCCATTGCATGACATCTGCATCAATGCGTACTGTAGTCACTTGTTTAGTTGGCTTATAAAACGGATTTTGGACAGCATTTTTCCAAAAGCTTTCATCAAGTTCAGGAATGTCGGAAAAGTCTATTTCACTGTCTGCGCGTTTAGCCAGAGCTTCAAGTCTTGCCTTTTGTTCTTCAGACAAAACAGGAGGTTTATTCAAATCTACTTTGTACGTAACGGTTTTGCTCATACTGTTTCCTCTCTTTTTTCTCTGCCTGTCGTGCCGAAATAATGCGGATATGATCCATCCCATTATGGTCTTGTACTGTGTGGGCCACCAATAAAACAGCTTGCCCATGTACCATACCTATCGCTTGCCAACGATATTCACCATTTTCAAAGCGATCCTGTTTATATAAGGCATGAGCATCGTAAAAAACCAATGTCGCATCTTCAAAAGCTATACCATGCTTTTTAAGGTTTATTTCTGCTTTATGCTCATCCCATGAAAACTCAATTTCCATAGTTGCATCGCTTTTTGTTAATATAAAAATGTTAATACAAAATTGTAACTTTTGCAAAGTTCTTCCATTTTTTATTGGCAAAAGCTTACAGAATCGAACATAAAAAAGCCGACTTGTTTCAAAATCGGCTTTTTGCTCATTTTTAGATTTTTCTGGTTTTATTAAGTGTCTGATATTTATATTAATATACAAGTGTATTGCGTATAACCACCATTATGTTAAATAATTAAGGATAAAAGCTTTATTACTAAATAGAACAGTTGCTTAAAGCAGTATAGAGTTAAGTTTGCATTTTAATATCAAGTTGTCTTTCAGCACCGATAATCACCATACGAATCCCATTTTCAAAAATGTCATCCGCATTCATATTTTGTAAGGTATTCACTCCTTGGAGCATGAGTGGATATATAGTTGGATCGGCTTCGAATGGTGGGTCTGATCTTATTTCTTCTTGCTGCTCCTCAAGGACCCACCCAACAATAAACCTTCCTAATGTCATAAGTAATGCAACTGCTTCAACAGGAGAAAACCCAGCATGAGATAACAGCGCAACTTGGGCCTCAATCGTGTTGAAATGTCCTTGACTGGGGCTAGTTCTTGCATGTAGACGAGCACCATCACGGTAAGCTAGTAGTGCTCGACGAAAGCTTACAGAATTAGCGAGCAACCAATCTTGCCATGTCATCCCATCGATGGGTAAAGAAACTAAATGGTGTTCATTTATAATGGTTTCCGCCATTGCTTCCATTAACAAGGATTTATTCTTGAAATGCCAATATAGAGTTGGAGATTTAATACCCAATCGTTGAGCTAGCTTGCGTGTGGTTATTGAATCTATGCCTTCTTCATTCAACATATCCAATGCGGTACGCAGGACTATTTCACGTGTCAGACGTTGAGGTGCAATATCTTTTTTACTCATAAATCTATCACTGATAGGGAGTGTGTGAGAGAATATTAATTCTATCATTGCTAGAGAAGGCATTTGTGAAGAAATCATTGAGCGTGATTTTAATCACTATATTTCTGGATGCTGTTGGGATTGGTTTAATTATGCCGATCTTGCCTGAATTATTACGGTCATTGGCTGGAGCTGAAGCAGGCGGTGTTCACTATGGTGCTTTATTAGCTGTGTATGCTCTGATGCAGTTCATTTTTGCACCTATCCTTGGAGCGTTGAGTGACCGATTTGGACGTCGACCTGTATTAATTATTTCAATTGCTGGTGCAACGGCTGATTATCTCCTAATGGCTGCTGCTCCTTCTCTATTGTGGCTATATATTGGTCGTATTTTTGCGGGAATTACAGGTGCCAACATGGCTGTTGCAACAGCTTATGTTTCAGATATTACTCCAGCCCATGAGCGTGCAAAAAGGTTTGGTCTCCTTGGAGCTGTCTTTGGTATTGGGTTTATAGCGGGTCCGGTAATAGGTGGAGTTTTGGGTGAATGGAACTTACATGCACCGTTCTTTGCTGCTGCTTTTATGAATGGGATTCTTTTAATAATGACAGCAGTCTTATTAAAAGAATCAAAACACAGCAATAAAATGACTGAGAAGGTTCAGGAGCAATCAATATTAAAGAAATTATCCTATTTGATCACTCAACCTAATATGGCTCCATTGCTTGGTATCTTTTTAATTATCACATTGGTTTCACAAGTCCCCGCAACTTTATGGGTTATCTATGGGCAGGATCGTTATGGCTGGAGTATATTTATTGCAGGTGTTTCCCTTGCTAGTTATGGAATATGCCATTCTATTGCACAGGCTTTTGCTATCGCCCCTATGGTAAAGAGGTTTGGAGAGAAAAATACGTTGTTATGTGGAATAGCTTGCGATGCAATTGGTTTACTTCTTTTATCTATTGCTGTTGAAGAATGGGTGCCTTTTGCGTTGTTACCATTGTTTGCCCTTGGTGGAGTAGCCGTTCCTGCTTTGCAAGCAATGATGTCCAGAGGTATTAGTGATGAAAGACAAGGTGAATTACAAGGGCTATTAAGCAGTTTTAATAGTCTGGGGGCTATAATTGGTCCTGTATTAGTTACTAGCCTCTATTTTATGACTCAGGCATCAGCTCCTGGAATGGTATGGGCATTAGCTGCAATACTTTATGTAATCACCCTACCCTTATTGCTTAAGTATCGCCTGAATAAATATTCTGGAGTTCCATAAAATATTTAATTTATTGGTTTAAAAACTAATGGATTCTATAGTTTATCTAAAATTAACATAATACACGTTATACGAATTCCCAAGGCATGGCTTTTAGTCATGCTTTTTTTATCAAAAGACTATAGTTTTTTCTTTCTGCGGTCAGCTCTGCTATAGCTTCGATAGCTCTAACGGATCGTTAAAAATAAAATCGCGTCTATCAATAAAAATTATGCCTTTGTTGTGTCGCTTGATAGAACGCTTTGCTTTGTCAAAGTCATGAGCATCCCAAAAACCATCGCCAGCACATAGAATCAATGGGTGCTGCCATTCCGCCATCTGTGCCAGTGCTACGACTTTTTGAGTCCCGCTGTCTGCTTGCCAGCGAACAAAAATAATGGACTGCGCGGCTTTTATTAATCTACACGCATTTTTTGATAATCTCGATTGAACGCTCATTAAAATATCCATATCCTAAACTTTAGGATATTATATCAACTAAATAGCAACTAATCAGCAATTAAATAGCAACTAAATTAAAATGATGGTCCCTCAAGGTCATCCTTTGTTGAAGTAACAACTGTTTCAAATTGGTTATAAAAGTGGGGCAAAGTTCCCGCTCTGCCCCTACAACCATGACTAGTGTTCTATCATTGGACTATACCTGAATGATAGCGAGCCAAATCGCATACAATATCTATCATTAGACTTAATGCAATAATTAAATGATAGTATTATCATTAATCTAATAGAATTAAGATTAAATGATAGAAATGAATACACGTATTTATCTACGAGCTTCAACTAAAGATCAAGATGCAGAAAGGGCTTTGCAGATTCTTCAGGATCTAAACCAAAACTTGAATTTGGGTGAAACCATTGTGTACGTGGAAAACTATAGTGGTACGAAGTTAGACCGACCTGAATTGAATAAGCTACTGTCAGAAGCAAATCAAGGTGACACATTGTTAGTTGAAAGTATTGACCGCTTATCACGCCTAACCCAACGAGATTTTCAAGAGCTGAAGCGCAGGATCCAGGAGAAGGGACTTCGTTTAGTCGTAGCAGATCTTCCTACTACCTACCAAATGATTCAAACCAGTGACAGCATTACTCATTCAATCTTGGAACTCATCAACAATATGTTGATTGATCTTCTGGCAACAATGGCCCGCCTAGACAATGAGAAACGTATAGAACGTATTAAGCAGGGCCTGGCACGTTCGGGTTACAAACCAACAGGCAAGAAGGCAAATGAGGCTAAACATAAACGAATAAAAGAATTGCTAGTAGTTGGCAATATGACTAAGGAAGAAATTGCCAAAGCAGTGAATTGTGGAGTTGCAACTGTCTATCGAGTTGCTAAAGTTATCTAAAAGAGGCTTATCTCAACGCGCCCCCAATGGGGCACCGCTGCATTCAGGTTACTTCACATAAGAAATTTTATGTTAAATGATTGTTAGAAATGCCCCTTGATCGAGGCATTTTCTATAAAGAATACTAAAAACTAATTAAAGCCAACCAAGTTTCAAAACAAGGCAGTTCTCAGCAATCATATTTTTAAATTATATAACTCCCAACTGAGCTTTTGCTCCAACGATAAGGCTTTCATTTTGAGTTTCTAAGGCAAATAAACCATACATCAAAGGAGAGGCCGCTGCTCTTTCTAAAGTCTGTTCATATAGTTTATTCCAAACTTTACCCCCTAGTTTTTCATACTCGATGATTAGAGTTTTGAGGCTTTCTTCTCCAAACAAAGTTACATGCCCAGCAAAATCAATCGCTGGGTCATCTATATGGGCTGTTGACCAATCAATAACGCCTGAAACAGCTCCATCCTTTGAAGCTAGTACATGCCCAGCATATAAATCGCCATGTATAAATTGGGTGAAATCTGCCCATAGAACATCATTATCCAACCATTTTCTGTAGCGGGTTTCCAATTGCTCACTTATACCAATTTCAGATTTTACTAACTGCAAATTGTTTGCTATTTCAGGTCTTAAATCTGAAGGTTTCATAATTTTCAAATCATTTTCCCGAACTTCTTTTTCAGGAATACTATGGATTTCAAATAAGGTTTTTGCCAAAGATGTTATGTATTTCGGGCTATCTTTGTCCATATTCCAAATTATTTCATAGGTTTCAGCATCCAAATTTAAAACAGGATTATCTTTAAGTATGGGATAAGCCACTAATTCTGTAGATGAAATTCTCCAATCAGGAACCTCTACAGAAAGATGTTTTTTTACCAATTCTAAAATGCGTTTTTCTTTCTTGATTTGTTCCCTCATGCCATCACGACGAGGAATACGCAGCAACCATTGTTGCCCCTTTGTATCAAGAGCAAAAACGACCTTAAAATCAATGCCCATTTCATTGAAATTCATTTTGTCCGTAAGCAACAAGCCGTGTGCTTCAGCAAGTGATTGAATATCTTGAATTGTCATTTTTAATTTCCTTTAAAGAGTTCAATAATTAATGTTCGGATTAGATTGGCTATCATTAACAATCTCTCTCAAAAGTCTTGATGATTTTGTGGTCTTTGATCTCGTAGATAATGTCAGCAATATTATCGACCAATTGCTTGTCATGAGATACGAAGATAATAGTTCCTGCATAGGACTTCATCATTGTTTCTAATGCGGCAATACTTTTTAGGTCAAGATAGTTTCCTGGTTCATCCATAAGCAAAATATTATATTTTCCTAAAAGCATTTTGGATAAAAGCAGTTTGATGATTTCACCTCCCGATAAGTCGGATAAGTTTTTTTGAATATCATTCGCTCCGATCCCCATTGAAGCCAATACTGCACGAATTTCCGCAACTGTGTACTCGCACTCTTCCTGCATAAAGGAGAGCACAGATTTATGCGTGTTAAATTTATATCCTGTTTGTGTAAAGTAGCCAATTTCAGCTTTTGGAGATATGGTTAATCCATCAGCACGTTCTGATATCATTTTTAACAAGGACGTTTTCCCTGTTCCATTCGATCCAGTTATAGCGACTTTAGCGCCAAGCGGTATTATAAAGTTAGCGTCATCAAAGATAGTACGGCTACCAAATTTTAAGCTCAGACCATCTGCCGTAATCGGGAACTTATTGTGCAGTTCTAGGGCTGAACTTTGACGAAAACGAATAGAACGCAAATGCTCTGGTGCTTGAATATCTTCTAATGCAGCCAAACGCTTTTCCATACTCTTAGCTGCCTGATACAGTTTTCTTTGCTTGGTGCCAGTCATTTTTGCATGCCCAAGTCGTCCAGCACTTTCGGTAGAGTTTTTGGATTTTTCTCCTTTTTTCTTATTGTCTAATCGATTAGCTTGCTGGCGTTTTTCTTGCACAGCAGATTCTAATCGCTCCCGTTCCTTCATCATCAGCTCATATTCTACGGCTTGGTGTTGTCGCTCTTCTTCTTTTTGACGCAAGTAATCCGAGTAACCACCCCAATATTCCGTAATTTTACCGTCTTTTAACTCCCATATCTTGTCTACAACCATATCAAGAAAATATCGGTCATGACTGATAACAAGTAATGCTCCATCAAATGCTTTAAGTTGACCAATAAGTAGATCTATTCCATTGAGATCAAGGTGGCTGGTTGGTTCATCCGCTAGAATGCCATGTACTTGTTGGGAAAATGCGGCAGCAATTTTTGCACGAGTTTCCTCTCCGCCACTCATTGTGTCGTTTTGTACATTGGAAACACCAAGGCGAGATAACATTGCCCGGTCTTCGACCGTTTCTATTTCGATTCCGCCCAGTTGGCTGATATGTGCAAAATCACCAAAACGCTGTAATGTCGCTTCGGCTAAAACAATTTCGCCATTAAGTACTTTGAGTAAACTACTCTTTCCTGCTCCGTTATCACCCACAAGACCAATACGGTCATAAGAGTGAATTTCCAATTCATCAATATCCAAAACATCACGCCCAGCATAATCCAAGCGTATGTTTCTCGCTTTAATAATTAAACTCATTTTTATTTACTCCTGTTTAGCTCTTGAAATTTTTTATGCAGCAAACAGGATTTAGGTGAAAACAAAAGCTAGCATCACAGTGTCCTCCCAAAAAAAAAGCTATTCATCCACAGGGTGGACAAATAGCTAGTCAATTAAGTTATAACTGGAAACTATGCACTAAAAGCATACTTATAAATTAAGCATACTTTTACTTTATATATCCGCATATATTCTTAAAGACACAACAAAAGCCCACCATTATAAAATAGTGTCACTATGCAAATAGTTGTGTCTTAACGAATGCGGATAGAATGCATAAACTTACCTAAAAAATAAAATTCAGTTTTATGATAACTTTACTGTTAAAAGAAGTCTAGACAACCTTGTTTTATGCTTGGATATAAGGCTTATTTTAAAATAATAGTAGTGAAGATTTTCTAAAATTAACATAATACACCTTATACGAAATAAAAATGGGAGCCTTAAGCTCCCATTTTTTAAGTAATTTTTTCAAATAAGGCTTGGGTGAGCA
>NZ_NOZT01000045.1:0-32209 GCF_002412355.1 Acinetobacter sp. YT-02 | reverse complement strand
AAACAATTGTTCCAAAAATTAGGCTTAGTGCCTGAACGTGCCAAGCCAACCGTTTCGGAATTGTCGGTAGATGCAATGGCTGTGGCTTAAGCAGATCTTGAAAAAGACTCAGATATTTAATGTCAGTAAATTAAAGAAGAATCATGTGATATGGCAAAAGATTTTCACAGTGCAACTGTGGTTGCAGGCTATGACAGTCATATTCGGAAACTCATTCCCGGATATGAATTGGTACATCAACACATCAATGCAATTTTAAGTAGTCATTTGCCCGAAATAGCACAAGTTTTAGTGGTGGGGTGTGGCACAGGCTATGAGTTGCAGTATTTACTGCAGCAACATCCACAGTGGCAATTTACGGCCATCGACCCATCTTTAAGCATGTTACAGCAGGCAGAAAAAAACATTCAGTCTGTGGCAGGGCATGAGCGAGTACGTTTTATACAGGCAGATACCCACCAATTTGCCCAACAAGCGCAGGTTGAAAATTTGCAGTTTGATGCGGCATTGGCGATTTTGGTGGCGCATTTTGTGCCAGTCGCAGAAAAAACATTATTTTTTCAAGATATTTACCAAACATTAAAACCTACAGCGATTTTATTAAGCTATGATCTGATGCAGCAGACTGAAAATATAGAACTGCGCTGGATGCAGAATTTGGCACTAGAGAGTGGTTTAACCGTGCTACAGGCAGAAAAAATGATTGCACGACTGGCCGATGATTTTCATTTAATTTCTGCAGAAGCACAGAGGTCATTACTCACTCAGGTGGGTTTTAGGCAGTCTAAGGCCTATTGTCAAATTATGAATTATTATGGTTTTTTTGCGCAGAAATAGTTGATCAATAACATCATTCAATCAGCAGTATTTGTAGTAAAAGTATTCGCACAAAAAAGTTAGATCAGGGAAAGAGAGAAAATGTCAGCATATTACACTTTACTCAAACGTGAACAACATGCCGATGGTGGCTGTACTGCGTACTATCGTTGCAACATTCATGCACAAGGCGCGTGGAATCCGCATGAACAACACATGGCACCTGCAACGGGTATTTTGTGTGCAGAACTTGAGCAATTTATGCCGCGTGATGATATGCAAATTGGTCGGGTCGGTTTAGATATTTTTGGCTTAATTGCCTTTGGTGAATTTAGTATCACCACCCGTATGATTCGACCGGGTAAAACCATTGAGCTGATTGAAGCGGAAATGTGTGCTGAAGGAAAAACCTGTATTGTGGCGCGTGCATGGAAAATGAAAACCTCAGATACACGCGCAATTGCAGGATTGGAAGATTTACCGATAGAAAACCCTGAATATTTGCCCGATTGGGATGGCATGCGTTGTTGGCCGGGCGGCTATATTCAAAGCATTGAAACCCGTGCGCATTTAGATCGTCGTGCAGGTAAGGGCATCGTTTGGTTAAGAAACCAATTGGATATGGTTGAAAATCAAAGCACATCTAGTTTTGTGCGTTTATTGGGGATGGTGGATACCGCCAATGGCGTAGTGCCACGTTTAGACCCGAATGCGGGTTGGGGTTTTCCAAATTTAGATTTGCAAATGCATTTACACCGTTTACCGCAAGGCGAATGGCTAGGCTTGGAAGTAACACAACAATATGGTGAAGATGGTATTGGCTTAACGAGTGCAGTTTTGCATGATACTCAAGGGCCATTTGGACGTAGTGAGCAGATTTTAACTTTGCGTCAATTCTAAATCTATTCGATATCAAACAAAAAACATCAGGACGAATTGCTTCGTCCTTTTTTTATTGGCATGCTGTGTGCAGATTATTTCATCTTATTTTATCTGAAAATATTATGCGAATTAGTTTGATTGGTGCAGGGCGCGTTGCACATCATTTGGCTCATGTTTTAAACGCACAGCATCAAATTGTGCAAATTTATAGCCGTAGTCTGGACAAGGCGCAGCATTTGGCTGCGCAGGTTGGCGCAGAAGCGATTGCTGAAGTAGAAAAACTTCATTCAGATCTAGATTTAGTGATTATTGCAGTGAGTGATCAGGGCATTGCACAGGTGATTCAGGAAGTTCATCGTGATTTAAATCATGTGTTGATTGTGCATACCTCAGGCAGTACTAAATTAGATGTATTGCAACAGCATCATGTACGTTCAGGGGTATTTTATCCCTTGCAAACCTTTAGTTTAGAGCGTGAAATTGATTGGTCAGAAACGCCTTTATTTATAGAAGCTGCATTTGCTGAAGATCAGCAGCTTTTAATGACTTTGGCAAATAGCCTAAGCAAAAGGGTTTATGCCTATACTTCAGCACAGCGTTTGAGTTTGCATTTGGCTGCGGTATTTGCCTGTAATTTTAGTAATTATTGTTATGACATGGCCAAGCAAGTGGTCGATGCTCAGAAAGTAGATTTCAGTCTGCTGTATCCTCTTATTTTGGAAACTGCGCATAAAGCGACCCAGAATGATCCGCGTCAAATGCAAACAGGGCCTGCTATGCGGGGTGATCACAATATTTTAAAAATGCATCAGGACTTATTGGTAGCAGGGCAGCAACATGCACTTGCCGAAGTTTATGCGCTAATGAGCCAACAGATTTTAACGCGGCATCAATCTTAGTCATTTGATACGATAACACGAGTTCAAATAAAAAATGCTTCCTTGTGGAAGCATTTTTTCTAGCAGAAATTAGTTAATTTTCTTGAAGATAAAATCATTAATCTTATGACCTGCTTCAATTCCGCGGCGTTCAAACTTGGTTTGTGGACGCCATTCAGGGCGAGGGTAGCTATTGCCTTTGCCCGCCAAGTTTTCTAAACGTGGACGGTTGTCTAATACATCTAGCATCCATTCTGCATATGGTTCCCAGTCGGTTGCTGCATGGAACGTACCGCCTAACACTAATTTTTGCTCTACCAACTCCATGCGTTCATGAGCAACAAAACGGCGTTTGAAGTGACGTTTTTTCTGCCATGGGTCTGGGAAATATAACTGTACCGTATCAATGCTATTGTCTGGCATTTCACGTAGCACTTGAATTGCATCGGCATCTAAGACACGTAAGTTGCTTAAACCTGCTGTACCTGCTTCATAAACGCACTGTGCAATCCCTGGAATATGGACTTCAATCCCGACAAAGTTACGTTCAGGATTGGCCTGCGCCATAAGTACCAAAGAACGCCCCATCCCAAAACCAATTTCTACTGTAAGCGGGCGTTCAGGGTGTTCAAAATGTTGACGTAAATCGCCAACAGGATATTCCAAAATTAAGTCGCCGTATTGTTCCAAGGCGCTACGTTGTGACGTATTCAATGGTGAAGAACGGCGCATGAACGTTACAATTTCACGATGCTCGTTGAGGTTGTCCAGCTCGACAACGTGCTGGTCTAATTGATCGTTCGACATAATTTTGGCAAATCTAATAAATTCGAATGCGGTATTTTAAGTCCTGAGCCATTGAAGTCAAATTTTTTCGCTCTTTTTCGCAGCGCCGTGCAAGATTGCGATACATCTGCATCTTTTGAGCATAAAAAATGCCGAATCATTAAGATTCAGCATTTAACATCATCAACGGTATTTTAATACAGTAATTACGAATGGGCACTGTATTGATCAATTAAGGTATGACTGGCTTCATTCAATCCAATAATATGCACTTTAATCTGTTGCGCTTTAAATTTGTTCACCACGCTATTCAGCATATTTACAGAGGTAATATCCCAAATATGTGCATGCGTTAAGTCGATGGTGACATTGCTAATATCTTCTGAAAAATCAAAAAACTGATAAAACTTTTCTGAACTGCTAAAGAAAATTTGCCCTGAAATCACATATTGGCGGGTATGCTCGCCTAATAAAAATGAGCTGACTTTAACTTCACTTTCCAGTTTATTCACCAAAAATAAAGCAGAAAGCAGTACGCCAACAAAAACACCCAAAGCAAGGTTATGGGTAGCTAACACCACAATCACCACAGCTAACATGACTATATTGCTTTGTTTCGGATGCTTTTTAAAATTACGGATGGAATCCCAGTTAAAAGTCGTGAATGACACCATAATCATAATCGCAACCAAGGCTGCTATAGGAATATATGCCAACCAATCTTTGAGAAAAACCACCAAGCACAGCAAAAATACGCCTGCTGTAAGTGTAGATAGCCGTGTACGCGCCCCAGAACTGACGTTGATAATAGATTGCCCAATCATGGCACAGCCTGCCATACCGCCCATAAAGCCACTCACAATATTGGCATAACCCTGACCACGACATTCCTGATGCCGATCTGCTTCTGTGCCTGTGGCTTCATTGACAATCGTAGTGGTCATCATGGTTTCGAGTAAACCGACTGTGGCTAAGGTCATGGCATAAGGAAAAATAATAAATAAAGTTTCAAAATTCAGTGGAATGTCAGGCACTAGAAAAATAGGCAGCGTGTCGGGAAATTGTCCCAAATCGCTTACGGTACGCATATCTGCACCAAGTAATAAAGCAACTACACTCAGCACAATAATGCAGACCAAAGGCGAGGGAATGCTTTTACCAATTTTAGGAATGTATGGAAACAGATAGACTACCGCTAAACCTAATCCTACAAATAAATAGCCTAAGCCATCCATTTTCGATAATTCAGGCAGTTGCGCCACAAAAATTAAAATCGCCAAGGCATTTACAAAGCCATAAACTACCGATTGCGAAACAAAACGCATCAGTTTGGCAACTTTAAAATAGCCTGCTATAACCTGAATCAGCCCTGTGAGTACTGTTGCAGCCAATAAATATTGCAAACCATGTTCTTTGACGAGGGTAATCATCAGTAATGCCATAGCGCCTGTCGCGGCAGAAATCATGGCAGTACGCCCACCAAAAAAAGCAATCGTGACCGCAATACAGAACGATGCATATAAGCCGACTTGCGGATCGACGCCTGCTATAGCCGAAAAGGCAATTGATTCAGGAATTAATGCCAAACCTACCACTAAACCTGCCAAAACATCGGTGCGGATATTGGAAAACCATTCTTCTTTTTTCAGGCTAATCACAATCTCAATTTCATGAAACTTTAAAGGGCTGTATGTTAAAACATCTAGAGATAAAAAAGCAGGCAAAACAGACTTGAAAAAGCCTGTCTTTTGCAGGATAGTCAAAGCGTAAGGGCTTTTTAAGACATTTTCGCTTTTTTGCAATTTATAGGTTCAATCACTTGCAAGTTTGTGACAAGCGATTTACAACAGAGATAGTTATATAACAAGGATCAAATATGAAGCTTTATTATTCACCTGGCGCATGCTCTTTGGCAGCACATATTATTTTAAATGAAGTGAATGTCGATTTTGATATTGAGCGTGTAGATTTAAAAACCCATAAAACAGAAAAGGGTGCCGATTATTATGAAATTAACCCTAAAGGTTATGTACCTGCTTTAGAAATTAACCCAGGTTTAATTTTGACGGAAAACGTAGCGCTATTGCCATTTTTAGCGCAGCAAGACCCTAAACAGGATTTAATTCCGCCATCTGGTTTAGGTCGTGCTAAAGTTTTGGAATGGTTGGGTTATTTAAACTCTGAATTACATGACGCTTACGCAGTATTTTTTGGCGCGCCTTTAGATGCAGAAGCCAAAGAAAAAGCCTATGCAGAAATTGATCGTTTGTTGACTTATATTGATCAAGCGATTGCATCATCAGACCATGAATATTTGGTGGATGATAACTTTGGTCCAGCCGATGCGTATTTGTTTGTTATCACTAATTGGTCAAACTATATTGAGCATGATTTAACTCCGTATAGCCATGTGGTTGAAATCCGTAATAAAGTTGCTGCGCGTCAGTCGGTACAAATTGCTATGCGTGATGAAGGCTTGATTCCTTAATCGGTTTTTATTTGCCCAAATCGCATAATAAAAAAAGACGTTGAGTTAACACTTAACGTCTTTTTATTTGTGCTGTCGGACTTGGAAAAGACCCTAATGATTATTTAAAGAAATAACCCGTTTCAGGTGAGCTGGCATTCGCCATACGCTTACGTGGCATACGTCCTGCCAAATAAGCTTCACGTCCTGCTTCTACTGCTTTACGCATCGCAGATGCCATTAGCACTGGGTTTTGTGCTGCTGCAATTGCAGTATTCATCAGCACACCATCGCAACCTAATTCCATTGCAATCGCAGCATCACTGGCAGTACCCACACCTGCATCTACCAATACAGGTACTTTGGCATTTTCTTTAATAATTGAAATGGTATGCGGGTTAAGAATACCTAAGCCCGAACCAATTAAACTACCTAATGGCATAATTGCCACGCAGCCCATACTTTCCAATTCTTGTGCCACAATCGGGTCATCTGAAGTATAGACCATGATCTCAAAACCATCGTCAATTAGCGTGCGTGCAGCTTTTAAAGTTTCGGTGATATTTGGGTAAAGGGTTTTTTCATCGCCCAAAACTTCCAGTTTGACAAGGTTGTGACCATCTAGCAATTCACGCGCCAGCATGCAGGTGCGCACGGCACTGTTGGCATCAAAACATCCTGCTGTATTTGGCAAAATGGTGTATTTTTCTGGTGGAATCACGGAAAGTAAGTTTGGCTGATCTGGATGTTGCCCAATGTTTACACGACGAATGGCAACCGTGACAATTTCTGCGCCACTGGCTTGAATCGCCAAATCTGTTTCGGTTAAATCTTTATATTTGCCCGTACCCACCAATAAACGTGAATTAAAGGTACGTGAACCGATTTTAAAGGTATCTTGCATGGGTGCTCCGAGTTTAGCCGCCACCAACGGCATGAATAATTTCAATGCGGTCTTGATCGCAAATAGGGGTTTCGGCAAGTTTACTTTTGGCAATAATTTTTTCGTTTTGCTCCACAGCAAAACGTTTGCCTTCTAAATCTAATGCCTGAATCAGTTGTAACAGGGTCGTGTGAGAGGTCTGTTGTGCTTCGCCATTCAGATAAATTTGCATGACCGAGAATCCATCTTCAAAATTACAAAATACAATTGAGCTTTATTTGGCATATTTCATGGCTTGCCATGCTAAGGTCAGCCAACCAGCAATCATGAGCGCACCACCAATTGGGGTAATCATGCCCAAACCGCGTACAATGTCCAATGCCATGATATACAGTGAACCGCAGAAAAATAAAATACCCAGTTGAATCAGAATAAAACTGGCTTTAATAGGAAGTTGTGGAATTACTTTGGCCAATATGCCCAATGCTAAAAGTCCAAGGGCATGATAGAAAAAATAATCTGTTGCAGTTTGCCACCAAAGCAATTGCGCTTCAGTTGCACGGGCCTTTAAGCCATGTGCACCAAATGCACCGAGCATGACTGCTATAGCTAAATTCAGGGCAGAAATTGCAATCCACATACGCAAATTGACCTATTTAATTTTGCGCTTAACCTTAGCACATTTTTAGGGGCGGGAAAATCTGAGATTTGCCTGCCTGTATGTAGCTGTACCAATTAAAGACAATAAAAAAGGGCAGTTTGCCCAATTTTATTTTTCGATGTGTCTGCATCAATTTGGAGAATGTCAGTTTAGTTTGATGACATCGCCACTTTAATTTTTTCCATGGCATTTTTTTCGAGCTGACGAATACGTTCTGCCGAAACATTATATTCTGCTGCCAATTCATGCAGGGTCGATTTATCATCATCTAACCAGCGACGCTGCAAAATGTTACGTGAACGATCATCCAACTGCTCCATGGCTTCATGTAGGGCAGAAGTGCTTTGTTCTTCGTAGTCTTCGTTTTCGACCAAACGTGCAGGGTCGTAACGGTTATCTTCCAAATACAATGCAGGTGCAACATAAGTTGAACCTTCATCGTCATCATCGCCCTGTGCTTCAAAAGCTGCGTCATAAGCGGTTAAACGACCTTCCATTTCCAAGACTTGTTCTGCAGTTACATTTAAGTCATTGGCAATAGATTGTGCTTCTTCAAGCGTCAGTTTTTTGCTAGATTTTTTGAGGCTACGCAAATTAAAGAACAATTTACGCTGCGCCTTGGTGGTGGCAATTTTAACAATACGCCAGTTACGAATCACATATTCGTGAATTTCAGCTTTAATCCAGTGCACGGCAAATGACACCAAACGCACGCCCATATTCGGGTCAAAGCGTTTCACGGCTTTCATTAAGCCCAAGTTGCCTTCCTGAATTAAATCGCCCTGCGGTAAACCATAGCCCGCATAACTTCGTGCAATATGCACCACAAAACGTAAATGCGACATGACCAACATTTTGGCCGCGTCTAAATCTTGATCGTAATAATAACGCTCGGCTAACTCTTTTTCTTGTTCAGCCGTTAAAATAGGAATTTGGTTAACAGTACTAATATAAGCCCCGAGGTTTACCCCTGGTGCAGATAATGACAGGGGCATCAACTGATTGCTGCTGTCACTCATGAGATCTCCTTATAGGATTAGGTAGGTAAAATAACCGATGTCTTTATCTTAATGCCAATATTCTACTTAAAATAAGTAAAATTGGTGTAGATATGTAAATCTTTATAGCAATAAGCGGCGAATATTAAGTCATTAAAACAAATGAACAATCAAACAGATACGCTTATTACGATGCTTTTGGCTTGGCAACATCAATCACATAATGAAACTCTGTTGCCGAAATCTGACTTGCTTCACAGCTATATTGATGTAACTGACAATAACGCGCCACATCTTGCTGGCTATGCGGATCAGATGACTTCAATAAAAACCGTGCAGAATCTGATTGTTTAAGGGCACGTTTTAGCATCAATAAAGGCATAGGACAAGGTTGTCCCATGGCATCAATCACTATGATAGGTTGTTCAGCATCACACAGCATTGAAGTAAAAATTCGCCTTAAAAAACAGAATGATCATACTAGCAAATTCGCTCACAAATCCCAAATAAATTTCATCTGAAGCATCGGGGCTATTCATTGCGCGGCTTACTGCGCATAAGGGCAAGAGAATTGGCTTATTTTGTGAGATATTTGCAATAAAATTTATAGATCAAAATTGTGCTAAGTCACTTAACAGAAATAAAAATTTTCCATTTGTTCAAATCGTTTCAAACTGAACAAGATAAATCAAAAAAAATCTATTAATTGTCATAAACCCGTGTTAAGCTCGATGCGTATTTAGGATTTTAGATAGACAATCGTTGTTTGTCGCCCTATTACAAATGGATGTAACCGGGATTTTGTTAATAGTTATACAGAATGATTACAAGCTTAGAAATAAAAATATTTTTAAACTTTGTTTGCTCTGCTGTTTGCAACACCGGGTGGTCCTTCTTTTTAATCAATGAGGATTAACTTATGACAGCTCGTGAACAAGGCGTAGTTAAATGGTTCAACGACACTAAAGGCTTTGGCTTTATCCAACGCAATGGCGGCGACGATGTATTCGTTCACTTCCGTGCGATCCAAGGTGACGGCCACCGTTCACTTCGTGACGGCCAACGTGTTGAATTCAGCGTAGTAAAAGGCCAAAAAGGCTTCCAAGCTGAAGAAGTACAGCCATTAGACTAATCACTCGATTATTCTAAAAAAACGCTCCAATCCTGATTGGGGCGTTTTTTATTTGTATTTCTGTTTATAATAGGTCAGTTTTTTGTCTGTATAAGTTCGAGCACATATTTATGTCATCTGGTTTTGAAACCTTAAATTTACATCCGCAATTGAAACAGGCTATTGATGCTTTGGGTTTCAAGGAAATTACGCCAATTCAGCAAAAGGTTTTAAAATTTACTTTGGCTGGACATGATGCCATTGGTCGTGCGCAAACAGGTACAGGAAAAACTGCTGCCTTTTTAATTAGTGTGATCAACGATTTATTGAATAACCCAATTCAAGGACAGCGTTATCGTGGTGAACCACGTGCATTGGTTTTAGCGCCTACGCGTGAATTGGCTTTGCAAATCGAAAGTGATGCAAAAGACTTAACCAAATTTACCGACTTAAATGTGGTGACTTTGTTGGGTGGTGTAGATTTTGATAAGCAAAAGTCACAACTCAATAAAAACTTTGTCGATATTATTGTTGCGACACCAGGGCGCTTGATTGATTTTGTAGAACAAAAAGAAGTTTGGCTAGATCAGATTGAGTTTTTAGTGATTGATGAAGCAGACCGCTTGCTGGATATGGGCTTTATTCCATCGGTAAAACGTATTGTGCGTTATTCACCGCGTAAGGAACAGCGTCAGACGTTAATGTTCTCGGCAACTTTTAGTTATGATGTGTTGAACTTGGCTCAACAGTGGTTATTTGAACCTGTTACAGTCGAAATTGAACCTGAAAAGAAAACCAATGCCGATGTTGAGCAACGGGTATATATGGTTGCCAAAACCGATAAATACAAATTGCTTGAAGAAATTTTACGTGATGAGCCGATTGAAAAAGTCATGATTTTTGCCAATCGGCGTGATCAGGTGCGTAAGCTTTATGATCATTTAAAGCGTGATGGCTATAAAGTGGTGATGTTGTCAGGTGAAATTGCCCAAGACAAACGCTTAAAAATGCTGGATCAGTTTAAAAATGGCAAACATAACATCATGATTGCAACAGACGTTGCAGGGCGTGGTATTCATGTCGATGGTGTTTCGCATGTGGTGAATTTCACTTTGCCTGAACAGTCAGATGATTATGTGCACCGTATTGGTCGTACAGGTCGTGCAGGTACACGTGGTGTGAGTATTAGCTTCTTGTCGGAAGATGATGCGTTCTATTTACCAGAAATTGAAAAAGCCATTGGTCAAAAATTGCCATTAACACGTTTAGATGGTTATTGCTAATTACTCATTTAAGCTATTTTTTAGTTTAAATCCTGCTGTTCTTAGTTTAAAAGTCGCTCTCAGTGGAGCGACTTTTTTGTATTTGCTTCTTATGTCGTGCTGTAATAATTTACTTTGCCTGACATCTAAAGGTCAGCACAGTTTGATAATCATCATCACGGGCAATATCAGTATTACGTCCCGCAATTGTACCTAAAACAGTTGCTGCCGCCTGAATCATTTGTCCCGTTTGCTCATCGACTACACCTTTGAGTGCGCCGTTATAAGATGTTTTTTCATCAACCAAGACTGGAGCGGCACGAGTACCACAGGTTTTATTGGCAGCTGTAATTGCATTATTTTTGGCAATAATATTACTTTTACCTAAACCTGTGACTTCATATAGGTTGTTTTCTTTTTGAATGGCAAGAGAATTATTTGGCGTGGTGGCACATGCGGTTAAAAGTGCAAAAACGGCAAGGCTAGAAAAGGCGACTATTTTTTTCATATCTACCTCGGGGCTAAACGCTGTAGCGCGTATTGTTTGTTGATGATATTTCAATTCAAATGTGTAGAGATTGAAAATAACAATTTGATCTAGTTGAACATAATCTGGATGGTTTTAGATGTAGACACTGTATAGGCTGTGTTGATAATTCGTCATTCATTTATACACATCAAACCCAATCCATAATGTATTTTCATGCTCTTAAACTATAGATGAATGCGTCAAAGCATCATTGTTTAGATGTGCTGAGCAGGTTCATCTTAAAAGTGCAGACATATAGACCCTAATCAGAATCTTGCAAATAAGCATACGGAAATAGCGCAATTTTTTGAGTTTATGCTAATCTTAACCGAGCTTTTTGAAATAGTTATATAAGTCAATGACGGATACAGCGGTAGAAATCGTTCATCAAAATATTCATCAACGTCAGTCTACGGGGCAGTTAGTTGAACCTGCACCAAATACTGAGCAGCTAGAAATGGCTTTTCAGGCAGCTTTAACCGCACCAGATCATCATCGTTTAAAACCTACGCGCTTTGTGGTGATTACTGCCGAGCAACGTGCAGCATTTGGTGAGTTACTTTCTCAAGCCTTGGCAGACATGGGCGAAACCGATGCGGTTCAGTTGGAGCGAGTGAAACAGCATCCATTTCGTGCGCCACTTTTAGTGTTGGCGTTAACACAATTTCAGGATCATCCAAAAGTGCCACGTTTTGAGCAGACTTTAAGTACAGGCGCTGCGGTACAGAACTTTTTACTGTCTTTGCAGGCGCAGGGCTTTGCCAGTATGTGGCGTAGTGGGGCAGTCGTTGAGTCGAACTTGCTGAAACAAGCTTTAAACTTAAATGCAGATGATTTAATTTCAGGCATTATTTATGTGGGAACAGCGGCTAAAGCCATTCCTGCACGCGCTGAGTTGGATACGCAAGCTTATGTTCGTTATTGGAACGCATAAGTCTTTATTTTTAGGATATAACAATAATGTCAGAGTTAAATTTTGCCGATTTGGTTGAACCTGTTGCAATAGATCGAAAAACTGCGTTACGTATTACAGTGCTAGGTGGTGGCAGTTTTGGTACAGCAATGGCCAATACAGCAGTACGTAATGGCTGCGACACGATGATTTGGATTCGTGATGAAGCAACTGCCAAAGAAATTAATGAAACGCATATTAATCGACGTTATTTGCCAGATTTTCAGTTGGAGCAGGGTTTAAGAGCCGTTTCAGATTTGGAAACTGCAGTTCGTGACCGTGACATTATTTTAGTGGCTATTCCAAGTCATTCTTTCCGTGATGTGTTGCGCCAAATTAAACCTTTTATTAGCGCACAAGCAGTGGTGTCTTTAACCAAGGGTATTGAAGCCAAAACCTTTAGTTTTATGAGCGATATTATCCGTGAAGAATTGCCAGAAGTGCCGTATGGTGTATTGTCTGGCCCGAACCTTGCCAAAGAAATTGTGGCGGGGCAGCCTGCAGGTACGGTCATTGCCAGTAATTCTGAATTGGTGCGTTATGCAGTGCAGCAAGCTTTACACAGTGCATTATTCCGTGTTTTTGCCAGCGATGATGTGAATGGTGTGGAATTAGGCGGTGCGCTAAAAAATATTTATGCTGTGGCAATGGGCATGGCAGCCGCTTATAACGTGGGTGAAAATACTAAGAGTATGATTTTAACCCGCGCTTTGGCAGAAATGAGTCGTTTTGCGGTTAAGCTTGGTGCAAATCCATTGACCTTCTTAGGGTTGTCTGGTGTCGGTGACTTATTTGCAACGTGTAGCAGTCCATTGAGTCGTAACTATCAAGTGGGTTATGCATTGGGCAAAGGCAAAACTTTGGAACAAGCCACAGAAGAATTGGGGCAAACAGCCGAAGGGATTAATACCATCGTGCAAGTGCGGGCGCGCTCGAATGAATTAGATGTGTATATGCCAATCACTTGTGCGCTTTATGAAGTGATTTTTGAAGGTGCGCCGCCTATGAATATTGCACTGTCTTTAATGAAAAATGGACATCGCAGTGATGTGGAATTTGTCTTGCCGCATCATCAAGTTTAGTTTTACATCCATAAAACTGCGCCACAGTAGGTAAAAACTTGCGTGGAATATGACAGTTTGGTGAACTGAATTGTCATATTCTCAGGTTATACTGAGCGCATAATTTGAGTTAAATTGACACAACTTAATGTGTATCATCCTATAAGGAAATTCTATGCAACTGACTCTTGTTCGTCATGGTGAAGCCGCTCCTGCGATTATGGGCAATGATCATCAGCGTCCATTGACTGAGCGTGGTCATATACAAGCACAAGAAACGGCAGATTATTTAAAAAATATCATTCAGCCCGATGTGTTTGTGGTTAGTCCTTTATTGCGTGCACAAGAAACCTTGGCACATTTGCAGCAATATTTTAAAGATGTGCCTGTGGTGGTCTGCAATGCCATTAAACCTGAAGATGATGCAAAAGTTGCGGTGGAATGGTTGTCACAATTGCCGTATGAGTCAATTGCGGTGGTGTGCCACATGAATGTGGTGGCACACATGGCAGAAATTTTGACTTCAGAATCTTTCCATCCCTATCATTTGGCAGAAGCACGTATTTATGAGCAGGCAGTAATTGCTGCGGGACTTTCAACCCAAATCAAAAGTTTTATTCCAAACGCATAAAATAAATGTATAAAGTTAAATACAATTCAACGGTAGAACGATAATAATGCTGTATTTATGGATGCCAGAAGCCAATGGGGTTTGGCAATGGTCAAATGGGGAACACTGGACACAGGCAGATAATCTTGATGCCTTGATTCAGGCATTGCAATCTTTTCAAGGAAAAGATGCTGTGGTGTTTTTCCCAAGCCGTGATGTGCAAATTATGCAACAAACTTTACCTAAAGCCCAATATAAACAATTGGGTACCGATGGTGTGAAGTATTTATTAGAAGAATATACCGTATTGCCAATTGATGCGATGCAGGTGGCTCATCATTTTCAGCCACCTGAGCAAATAACCGTGTTGGGAGTTGCTAAGCATAGTATTGAAACCTATTTGCATGTATTAAGTTTGTTGCCAGTTAAAATCAGTGCATTGTTACCTGACTTTTTAATCTTGCCGCAACCTGATGTAGGGCAAACGGTGATTGGAAATATTTGCGGACGCTTGTTGGTACGTGAAAGTGAATTTTTAGGTTATTCAGTTGATGATCTGGCACTTTATCTAGATTATCAAACTGCAGAACGAAACTATAAAATCACCAACTTTAGTGCAGAACAAATGCAAAGTATTGAAGCATTTGCAACACAAGAACAATTAGAAAGCTTTCATTATGTAGTACCTGCATTAGTGAAAGCCAAACAGCATCCATTCAATATGCTGCCAAAATCCAAGCAAGACACGGGTGTTTCAGGTTATTGGAAAGCCTGTGCAGCAGTATTTCTTGGGATTTTAATTGTACAGTTTAGCTATGATGCACTGCGTTGGAGCAAACTTAAAAAAGTAGCAGATCAAACAGCGTTTCAAGCCATAGAACAATATCAATATTGGTTTGGTGCAAATAGTCGTATTACCGAACAAAATATTCAAAGCCAGTTTGAAAGTCAGGTACGCATGAGTAAAAATGCAGATACTCAAGCGCTGCAATTGCTCAGTCGTGTTGGCCCTGTGTTGATGCAAAATCAAATTGTGGCCAATCGTGTGAGTTTTGATGCCAATATGTTGAACATGGAATTGAATGCCAACTCGGCAGCGACCTTACAAGCGCTCACTCAGCAATTGAATCAGCAGGGTTTTAAGGTCGAGCTGGGTAATATTCAGCCGAGCGCGTCAGGTGCAGTAGGATTGGTGAAAATACAATAATGAAAGCCATGGAAAAAATGTCAACTTGGTTCGATCAACGTATTGAACTGATACAAGATTATCTAGATCGTTTAAATACACGTGAACGTGTTTTGGTGGTATTTACCACAATCTTTGTGATCGTTGCTGCTGTGGGTTCTGCGTTGTGGTATATGCATGCCGCAGCCGAAAAACAGCAAAAACGGGTAAATGACCTTAAAGATTTGGTGGTGGTGATGCAAAGTCATGCAGTCACCATGAAACCTGCCAATGATGCACAACTCAGTGCAGCCGATAAAATTCAGCGTGTGGCTCAGCAACAGGGTTTATCGGTTGCTTCGCAGCAAAGTGGTGACAAGATGCTACTGGTGGCGAGTCATGCCAATTATGCTGTGTTGGCAAATTTTTTAACCCAATTGGCGCAAATGGGTTTAAGTATCGAAAAAATGGAATTAATTTCTGAAGCAGGGCAGATTAAATTAACAGCGACAGTCCAGTAAAGGTTAAAAATAAAGTCCGAAACTCGGAAAATAAACCCATGTCAAGCATAGCGTTTTGACTGGGCTAAGCCTATAATATGGCGACTTAGAAAGCAGTAGACTTTTGCAGATATGTTGTATTCTCTAGCCCGCCCGTTGTTATTTTCTTTAGCACCAGAGCGTGCACATGAGCTGACACTATCACTATTGAAATCGAGCCATAAAATGGGCTTGATGCGTCAAAAGACTGTAGCGAAACCTGTGACTTGTATGGGAATTGAATTCCCTAATCCAGTAGGTTTGGCAGCAGGTCTAGACAAAAATGGTGCATATATTGATGCCTTGGCTGGTTTAGGCTTTGGGTTTATTGAAATTGGCACCATTACGCCACGTCCTCAAGCGGGCAATCCGCATCCACGTTTATTCCGTATTCCACAGGCCAAAGCCATTATTAACCGTATGGGTTTTAATAATGATGGGGTCGATCAGCTGATTGAAAACGTCAAAGCGGCAAAATTTAAAGGTATTTTAGGGATTAATATTGGTAAAAATGCCGATACGCCTGTTGAAAATGCGGTAGATGATTATCTAATTTGTCTAGAAAAAGTCTATAACTATGCCTCTTATATTACTGTAAATATTTCATCACCCAATACCAAAAATTTGCGCAGTTTGCAAAGTGGTGATGCGCTGACTGAGTTATTGCAAACCCTCAAACAGCGTCAGTTGGAGTTAGCCGAAGAACATCAACATTATGTGCCGTTGGTATTAAAAGTTGCTCCAGATCTAGACCCTGAAGATATTCAGTTTATTGCCAAACAATTATTGCAATTCAAAATTGATGGTCTGATTGTGACCAATACCACTTTGTCGCGCGAAGGTGTAGAAAACTTGCCGCATGGCGATGAAGCAGGTGGTTTATCGGGTGCGCCTGTGTTTGAAAAAAGTACTGCATGTTTGGCAGCATTTTCAGCAGCACTGAAAGGTGAAATTCCTTTAATTGGTGTAGGTGGCATTTTGTCGGGCGAACAAGCGGTTGCCAAAAAAAATGCAGGTGCAAGCTTGGTTCAGGTGTATAGTGGTTTAATCTATGCAGGTCCTGAGCTGGTTCAAGATTGTGTGAACGCCTTATAACTTATGAATACCATTGATATCGTTATTCTGATTCTCTTGCTTATTGGAGGGTTGAACGGTTTGCGACAAGGATTTATTAAAGCCTTTGCGAACTTGGTAGGATGGATTTTTGCCCTAATTGTTGCGGCAAAATATGCAGTTGTCCTAGCACCTTCGATGACAGCACTCAGTAGCGATCCTGTGGTACAAAAAATTGCAGCCTTTGCATTTATTGTCTTGGTGATTGTGGTACTGACCTGGATTGTAACCGCTGTTTTAAATGGTGTTTTAAAGAGCTTGAAACTTGGCCCATTAAATCGTTTGGCAGGCGGTGCATTTGGTACCTTGAAAGGCTTACTCATTGTTCTTATTACCATTCAAGGCATTGGTCCTTGGGTCGAAAGCTCGCCTTATTGGAAACAGTCTAAATTTGTACAAACTTTATTGCCGTATGCACCGTGGGCAACAGAACTGTCCAAAGACGCTGCCAATGAGGCTTTACAGCACATCAAGTCGAAAGATGCCGCGCCATCTTCCGACATCGCATCTGACGCAAAAGAAAATCGCTCTGGCGCAGATGGCTCAACGAATAATCCTTTTTATTAATCCCTAGCTGGTCTGCGAGGTTGCTATGTGTGGAGTTGTTGGTATAGCTGGTAAATCACCTGTTAACCAAATGTTGTTTGATGCATTAACGATGTTACAACATCGTGGACAGGATGCAGCTGGGATCGTAACTTGCCACAATGGGCGTTTGTTCTTGCGTAAAGATAACGGTATGGTGCGTGATGTATTCCATACACGTCACATGCGTGCGTTGCAAGGTAATTATGGTATTGGGCACGTGCGTTATCCAACTGCAGGTTCATCAAGCAGTGCCGAAGCGCAGCCATTTTATGTGAACTCGCCGTACGGGATTACTTTGGCACACAATGGTAATTTGACCAATGCCGAAGAAATTCACGAAGATCTGTTTAAAACAGATTTACGTCACATGAACACCGATTCTGACTCAGAAGTGTTATTGAACGTATTTGCACATGAATTGCAAAAACGTGGCAAATTAAACCCAACTTCAGAAGATATTTTTCATGTGATCAGCCGTGTGCATGAGCGTTGTAAGGGTGCTTATGGCGTTGTTGCTATGATTACAGGTCAAGGCTTGGTTGGCTTCCGTGATCCAAATGGTATCCGTCCATTGATTTACGGTTCACGTGAAACTGAACAGGGCATGGAATATATTATTGCATCAGAATCTGTGGCAATTACTGCACTTGGCTTTAAAGTTGAACGTGATATTGCGCCGGGTGAAGCGATCTTTATTAATGACGCAGGTGAATTATTTACCCAGCAATGTGCCGCTAAACCTGAATATCGCCCATGTATTTTTGAATATGTATATTTTGCTCGTCCAGATGCGACCATTGATGGTATTTCAGTGTATAAAGCGCGTTTGAAAATGGGTGAAAAACTGGCGCATAAAATTACCCAAGAGTGGGGCGAGCAACACGATATTGATGTCGTTATTCCAATTCCAGATACATCACGTACATCAGCTTTAGAATTGGCAAATACTTTAGGGGTTAAATTCCGTGAAGGTTTTATGAAAAACCGCTATATCGGACGTACCTTTATTATGCCAGGTCAGCAATTGCGTAAAAAATCAGTGCGCCAAAAACTGAACCCTGTAGAGCTTGAGTTTAAAGGCAAAAATGTACTGTTGGTGGATGACTCGATTGTCCGTGGTACGACCTGTAACGAAATTATTCAAATGGCACGTGATGCTGGGGCGAAAAAAGTATTCTTTGCTTCTGCAGCGCCAATGGTGAAATATCCAAACGTGTATGGTATTGATATGCCAGCCAAAGATGAATTAATTGCGTCTAACCGTAATGTTGAAGAAATTCGTGAAATTATTGGTGCAGACCGTTTAATTTTCCAAGATTTAGAAGACTTAAAACAAGCGGTTCGTACCCATAAAGTGCCACATTTAACTGAATTTGATTGTTCAGTATTTGATGGTGTGTATGTAGCTGGCGGAATTGACGAAGCTTATCTGAATGATCTTGAGCAAAAGCGCAACGACTTGGCTAAAAAAGGCAAAGATGGTTATATTGATGTCAATATTGATGCTGCGTCAGTAGACTTAACTGGTGTAAAAGAGAGTTAATTCTTTTTCTGATCAGCTCAGTGAGAAAAGCGGGAAATTCCCGCTTTTTTCATTTATGATGGTGGCTCAAATACAATGTAATTCAGGATGTTTACATTGAGGTCTGTGAGTAGTTACTTGATTAAAAACAAAAATATGATTTGGTCTGCAATTTTATGTTTGGTTGCAGTCGCTTTGACCCTGTTTATCTTAAACACAGTTTTGGGTCTGTTGGTCTATTATGTCGATTCAAGCCAATCCATCTATTGGCACAGTCTAAGTCCATACTGGATTACGGTCTTGGTGTTGATTATGACTGTATCCGTTATTTTGGAATTTTACGTTTTTCGCTCAGGCGGTCATTCTTTGGCAAAACAATTGGGTGCGCGTCGTTTAACCCAGTTTGAAAGTACCCCAGAAGAAAGTACAGCGCTCAAACTGACCGAACAATTGGCAGATACCTTTCAAATTCCAGCACCTACCGTGTATGTATTGCCCGATGAAATTGGGGTGAATGCCTTAACCGCAGGCTTTAGTCATAAAGACATTGTGATTATTTTGACTTGGGGCGCTTTGCAAAACTTGGATGAGCAAGAGCTTTATGGATTGCTCAGCCATGAGTTTAACCATATTTTAAGTGGTGAAACCATTGATAATACTAAACTTAAAATCCTCTACAGTAGTCTAACCACGTTTAGTAAGTGGGGCAGTAGCATCGCCAAACTTGGTTTTGGACAACATCGTGATGCGCCGCCACATAAGTTAGCGACTTTTTTTGTGGCTGTAGGTGGTGGTATTTGGTTGTTTGGCAGTTTAGGAGTGTTGATTACCCGCTTAATTAAATATATTAGTCTAAGCGGACGTACCTTTAAAAATGATTTAAAAACCAAACGCCTGATTCGAAACAATGCCAATATTCAGACTTTGCTGCGGATTTATGTGCATCATGCGGGATCGCAAATTCATAGTGAATATTCAGAATCGATTTCCCACATGTGCTTTGCTAACTCGCTCAGTCCACAAAGCTGGATGAATATTCATCCAAGTATTGAAGCCCGTATTTTTGAGCTTGATCCAACCTTGGTGCAAGACTTACAACTCGAAAATTTGAAGCGTTTACGCAATCAGCCTTTGTTTAGCCTATTTCGCTCGTTAGAAGAAATGAATGCTGAATATTATGCGCCGTGGAGCTCGCCGCAACCTTTGCCTTTGCTGCGCTTGTCGCCGATTAGCTTTGCAATTAATGATGCAATTAAGCCACTCAAGCCTGAAATTCGCAATAACATGCCGCGTCCAGAGCTAATTCAGCGTGCCTTACAAACGGCAACGGGTTCGCGTGAGGTGATTGTCGCTATTTTGATGATTCGCCAATATCGTGAATTTATTCCTGCTGAAGCAGAAGTGAGTCGTGCAATTGTAGATGCTTTATTACATTTGGATGGGCGAGTACATATCTCGATTTTCCATGAAGCGTGTAAAAATATTGGTGGTATGCCGCTGAGTATCGCACGGCAGTTTCTAACCAAATTGGCAAAAATCATTCAGGAAGATGGCGAGATTGGTTTGTTGGATGCCTTGCTGCTTGAACGTATTAAGTTTGAATTGAACTTGCTGCCTTTACATACACCTGCAGCGTTACACGAAGTTAAACCGCAAATTGTACGTTTAATCGATGCTTTATTGCATGTGCAGCAAATTAATAGTGTTAATCAGTTAGATGTACGTGAACGTATTTTAGAACGTGTTTTAACTGCAGATGAATTGATTGATTATGAAGAAATTTCAGATGAACCGATTGATTTATCAGAAATTTTAAATGATATGGCAGGTTTGCTGCTGCGTGATCGACTGATGGTGTTAGGCATTGCTGAAATTTGTTTGTGGAATGACCGTATTATCACCCAAGATGAATTGGATGTTTTGGAGTTGCTCTATTGGCGTTTAGGTTTTAAAACCGAAGAAATTGTCGAGCAAATGCAAAAACAAAACAGTTTGATGATTGTGTGACACTGATTGACTAGGTGTGTTTAAAGCAGATTTTGAAAAAATACGAATAGGTCAGATTGGGTGAAAGAAAGCACAGCATTGTGCAGCCTTTCTAGGTAGAATAGGTGCTATCTTGCATGTTGTTCTGTGATAAATACGTGCAGCGAAAAATTAGATGGGTGATGATAAACATGATGGGGCATCAGCGTGACATTTTAGCCAGTTTGGGAATCGATATTTGGGTTTCCAGAATGGCTGTGTCTCAAACTTTGCCACAATCATCGGTTTGGCGCGACCAAGCTGCACCTGAAATACACAGCGAAATTATTGTTCCTGCTGCAGTACCTCAACAATTAAAACAACAACAGCCGATTATTCACGAAAAGCCTAAGCAAGAACCATCTCCGCAACATACGACAGTTGAAGCGGCCGCGCCAGAAGTTGTTCCTGAAGCGCGTGTCATGCTGCAAATTGAAGCATTTAGTATTGAAGCTTTGCAGTTGCCACATTGTGTCATTTTGGTAGAAAGCACTACCTTGAGTCAGGAACAGCAACAATTGTGGCGTAATATTCAACATGCGCTACAGGCCGAATATCACGTATTGCAATGGCCTTTTGCTTTAGAAGTATTACAAGACGGCATCGGGGTAGAAAATTATGTGCAAGGTTTTGTTGATGTCTTGAGCACAGATAAAAACATGCTGATTTTAGGTCAATTACCACATTTTAAATCTGAACAATGTTTGCATTTAGCCAGCTTGCAAGAGATGTTAGATCAACCGCTGTTGAAAAAAAGTCTGTGGGATGCGATACAAATCACATCGTTACAGCCTAAAGCCTAAGTCAATTCAGATATTTAAAACTCTACATATACAAGCAATTGTAGACACGAAACAGGGATAATCATGCGTAAAAAAGTGGTAGTGTTTAGTCAAATTGATGCAGAAATTTTAAGTAAGCTAGAGCAAGATTATCAGGTGGTGCAGGTCAGCCCGAAGTTGGGTGACGTGAATCAACAGTTGCTTGAGCATGTGCAAGATGCGGATGGCATGATTGGTGCAGGGCGCTTGCTTAATCAAAGCAACTTGCATACTGCGACTAAACTCAAAGTGATTTCGAGTGTAAGTGTCGGTTACGACAACTATGATGTAGATTATTTAACTCAACAAAAGATTAGTCTTTGCCATACACCGCATGTCTTGACTGAAACCACAGCAGATTTAGCCTTTACTTTATTGATGAGTGCAGCACGACAAGTGCCATATTTAGATCGGTGGACTAAACAAGGGCAATGGAAACGTACCGTGGGTGCAGCACAGTTTGGACAGGATATTTATGGTAAAACCATTGGTATTGTAGGTTTGGGGCATATTGGTGCGGCTATCGCACGGCGTGCATTTCATGGTTTTAATATGAATGTGGTGTACCACAATCGTCGTGAAAAAATGGAAGTGGCGAAGGCATTTAATGCAGAATATTTAAGTCTGGATGAATTGCTGCAACAGTCTGATTTTGTGGTACTGGCAGTCGATTTAAATGCAGACTCTAAAGCCTTAATTGGTCAGTGTGAACTTGATTTAATGCCGTCTCATGCAATTTTGGTCAATATTTCGCGTGGTTCAGTCATTGATGAGCAGGCACTTATTCAGACCTTAGAAGCAGGCAAAATTTTTGCCGCAGCTTTGGATGTCTATGACAAAGAACCACTGCAAGAATCACCATTATTTGAGTTAGATAATGTCGTGACTTTGCCGCACATTGGTTCAGCAACTGCAGCAACTCGTCGACAAATGGCAAACTTAGCCTATAAAAATTTAGTTGATGCGCTGGAAGGACGTCGCCCGCAATATGTTGTTAATCCTGCTTGTTATACGTCTTAAAGTTAAAGATGATTTGGTAAAAATTGATAACACATCATTGCAAATGCGTTCATTTTTCAATGTTATAGTGAATCATTATGCAAAATATGTATTTGAGATCATCCATTGAAACATCTATTACTGATCTGCGGTTTGAGTTTTGCCAGTATTGCGACAACCCAAAGTGCCAATCTAACCACCACACCACAATTTAATGTGCCTGAAATAGGCAGTGGTGTGGGATTAATTGATCAGCAAAAAGAACGCAGTATTGGTGAAAAAGTCTATCGGGAAGTGCAGCGTAAAATGCCTGTCACGCAAAACCCGTGGCTGGAAGATCAATTAATCAATACGTTTTCGCATCTACTCAGCCAAACTCAATTGGGGCAACCCATTGGGCTACTCATTATCAATGATCCACAAATTAATGCTTTTGCTGTGCCGGGTGGTTTATTTGCGTTAAACACAGGTCTTATTAATTCTGCCCGTAATATGGATGAAGTTGCGGGCGTGATGGCGCATGAAATTGCGCATGTGTCGCAACGTCATTACAGTCGCTCTCAAGAGGCATTTAAAGGACAGGGTTTGTTGGCACTCGCTGGGGTTGTGGTTGGGGCATTGGTTGCCTCACAAGCCGATGGTGATGCAGGCGCAGCGGTGATGATGGGTTCTCAAGCCGCTTTAATGGATCAGCAATTGACTTATAGCCGTAATCAGGAACGTGAAGCAGACCGTATTGGCATGCAATATATGTATAGCGCAGGCTATAACCCACAAAGCATGGCAGACTTTTTTGAGGTGATGCACCGTACTACGAGTCGAGTGAGCTTCTTACCTGACTTTTGGTTTACCCATCCCTTAACCACAGAGCGGATGAGTGAGGCGCGTTTACGTGCCAATCAATTGCCACCAGTGCCAACCTCGCTGCGTGATGAAGACTTTGAGATTTTAAAGTTATATAGTTTGGTGGTTTCGCAGCAGGCGACAGAACAGCAGCTTAAAGCATTTGCAACCCGTAACCATTTTGCGGCGAATTTGGCTTTGGCTTATTTTTATAGCCAGCAAGGCGATTTTGTTTTGGCGCAACAAAGTATAGATCAGGCCAAAAGTCACAATCGTTTACATAATTTATTGACACTTATTCAAACTGACATTTATTTAGGGCAAAATAAAATTGATTTAGCGCTCAAAACAATTGGTTCACCTGCGCGAATTATGCCTGAAAATCGTGCGCTGAATTATAAATGGGCCGAGGTTTTGATTCGTCAAAATCAAACTACGCAAGCAGAAAGTATTTTGAAGGATTTCTTGCAAAAAAATCCACGTGATTTATCGGCATGGAATTTAATGCAGCAAGCGGCAAATATAGACCGAAGCTCTGCATTACGCACGGTAAATGTGTTACGGTATCGTGCAGAAGTACAGTATTGGTCAGGTTGGGAAGAAGAGGCAATTAAATCATTACTGCACGCGCAGCGTTTAGCCAAAGACAATCAGGCGATGTCGGCAAATATAAAAAACCGTGTGACTGAAATGCAAAGAGAACGACAGTTAAAAATATAAGTCGGGCGTACATACGGTGGCATAACAATAAAGAAAAGGAGTTTAAGAATGATTGAGGGACAATGTTTATGTGGTGCGGTGTATTACCGTTACCATGCCGAAATTGAAAAAACAATATTATGTTTTTGCCAGCATTGCCGTCGTGCGCAAGGCGGTATTATGGGATGGAATAGTCCAGTGGCACGCGAACATTTTGAAGTGGTGCGTGGCTTAAAATATCTAAAAGAATATTTTCATAGTCCCAATAAAGCACGGGTATTTTGTCAGGAGTGTGGCAGCCCGATTTATTCTTATCGGCTAGATTTACCCGATATTATTCGCTTACGCTTAGGGACAGTGACTCAAGGCAAAGTTCCCGAACCATGTGAGCAAGCATTTGCGCAATACAAACCCAACTTTTTGGCAATTGAGTCGTGTGAATAGTTATTCACCGAATATACAATGCTAAAATAGAACTTGAGTTGAAACGACCCTGACTTGAAAATGAAAAAATATATTTATTTATGCCTTACTTTGGGGATGACCTTGCAAAATGTCTATGCTGCGAGTGCAGAGCAGTATGTGTTGGCTGTTGAAGAAATTAATGCGCAATATAAACAAGATACCCGACAGTTTTTACGAGGCTTAAACCCACAACAGCAGGGTTTTAATCCGCAGCAACAGCAGCAGTTTTGCGGCATTGTTAGTCGTTATGTTGATCGTTTATATCAGGCAGCAGATGAAAACCGTGCCTATTTGGATCGTCGTTATCAGAATATTAATAAACAGGACGTGATTCAGCAGGTCAGCACATCTAAAGAAATGCAATTACTGAAAAAATATCAAGTGAACTGCGATTTAAAGTAAAAAGTTAAAGCAGAAGTGTCTAAGGGTGAATAGATAATCTATCTCATCCTAGGTTTAGCATTTTACTTAATAGCATTAGATAGAAAGATTAAAGCGGGCTTAATCTGACATTTAAATCAGTGTTCGGAGAAGCACAAATTTGGGGTGAGCTAATTAGCTTAATTTGGCTTTAATTTTGGCAGATACTTGAGCAGGATCGGCGCGCCCGGCTATGAGCGGACGCAGAGAGTTCATCACCTTACCCATATCTTTCATGCTAGTAGCTTGTTGCGCTTCAATGGTTTGCGCAATCATGGAATCAAGTTCTTCCTCAGTCATAGCTTCTGGTAGAAACTGAGATAACACCTCAATTTCGGCTTGTTCCTTACTAGCTAAATCTTCTCGGCCAGCGCCTTCAAAGGCTTTAACCGATTCTTTACGTTGTTTAATTTGCTTTTCAATGACCGCAAGAACCTGAGCATCGTCAAGCTCTTTGCGCTCATCGACTTCGATTTGCTTAATTGCCGCCTGTAGACTACGAATTACCGTTAACTTATCCATTTCTTTGGCGCGCATTGTCGCTTTCAAAACGTCAGTAATTTGGTTTTTTAAAGTCGTCATCATTTAATCCAGACAGGCAATCACAAATTAATTAGTAAAGGCGAGTAGTACGTACTGATTCACGCGCCAATTTCTTTTGGTAGCGTTTAACAGCAGCAGCTTTTTTGCGCTTACGTTCTTGAGTTGGTTTTTCGTAGAATTCACGCTTACGTACGTCAGCTAAAACACCTGCTTTTTCGCAAGAACGTTTGAAACGACGGATAGCTACGTCTACTGGTTCGCCTTCTTTCAATTTAACTTGTGGCATGAAGAATCCTCATTAAGTTATGGATAAGATCTGGGCGAAATTGCCCACGATCACAAGTGAAGGTCAGTATTTTACTCATTTACATCTCATATCACAAGTCTATAATAGGTTTCGCAATAGAATTGATACAGGTTATAGGCAATTTAATGATCGTTTTAGGCTTAGAAACATCTTGTGATGAAACAGGACTTGCACTGTATGACAGCGAGTTAGGTTTGCGCGGGCAAGTACTGTATAGCCAAATTAAATTGCATGCAGAGTATGGTGGTGTGGTACCCGAACTGGCTTCACGTGACCATGTGCGCAAACTTATTCCTTTAATCAATCAATTGCTTGAGCAGAGCCAAGTCAAAAAATCTGAAATTGATGCAGTGGCTTATACCCGTGGGCCGGGGCTAATGGGCGCACTCATGACAGGCGCATTATTTGGACGAACTTTAGCTTTTGCCTTAAATAAACCTGCAATTGGGGTGCATCACATGGAAGGGCACATGCTTGCACCATTATTGTCTGCGACACCGCCAGAATTTCCGTTTGTCGCTTTATTGGTTTCGGGTGGACATACACAGCTCATGGCAGCTTATGGCATTGGCCAATATGAATTGTTAGGCGAGTCGATTGATGATGCTGCAGGCGAGGCTTTTGACAAAGTTGCCAAAATGATGGGTTTACCGTATCCGGGTGGGCCAAATATCGCCAAACTAGCTGAACAAGGCGATGCCAAAGCTTTTGAATTTCCACGTCCAATGTTGCACCAAGGCTTAGAATTTTCATTTAGCGGTTTAAAAACTGCGGTTTCAGTACAAATGAAAAAGTTAGGTGATGAAAACCGTGATGCCGATATTGCGGCAAGTTTCCAAGAAGCGATTGTTGATACTTTGGTGAAAAAATCGGTAAAAGCTTTAAAACAAACAGGTTTAAAACGCTTGGTGATCGCGGGTGGGGTGAGTGCAAATACTCGGTTACGTGAGCGTTTAGAAGCAGATTTAGCTAAAATTCGTGCAACGGTTTATTATGCAGAACCTGCATTGTGCACCGACAATGGTGCAATGATTGCTTTTGCGGGCTATCAGCGTTTAAAAGCAGGGCAGCAAGATGGTTTATCGGTTACGACTACACCACGTTGGCCGATGACGGAGCTTACCAATCCAACTGCGGGTTAAGTTGTTCGTAGCATAAAATCAATCAGAGGCAATAATCTGCCTCTGACTTTATATGCTAAATTTTTACATTAATATTAGAAACGAATACTTAAAACTTAGCGAATTGCGTCCATTAAACCTTTGGTAAGATCTTTCATCATGCCTTGCATCACAGCATGCCCCGCATTGTTGCAGTTTTCTAATTTTTTACCTTCTAGTGATTTACCTTGATTGGCTATTTCTTCGCATTTCTGCAAAACTTTTTTAGCCTCATCTAAGTTCTCAGCATAATATTCTTGCGTTTTCACTTGTGTACATGCTGTAAGCGTTGTGATTAAACTTACCGTTATTAACAAATTTTTAAATTTAAACATTATTTTTTAACCGTTGTTTGTTTTAAAGAGATTACATCTTAAGCGAATAATGGGTTCAGAAAATAATACAATGGACTAAAGTTGATCTTGTTAACTAAAATTAAATAATTGTAATATAAGTATTTTTTAATAATTTTTCTGAAATTTTATAGTCATATTCTATCCCAAACCTTATTTCACGTATTGGTTTCAAATAGAACTGCTTTATTTTTTTGTGCACTCATCCTACAATTTATAGAAATCCATAAAGTAGCTGACAGCAGTATTTAAATCTGTGAATCCTGTCCAATTGTTGTGTTTTCAACTTTAAACTATGATTCTTGGTAGATATTTAATATAAAACCAATTGAGATAAACATGCGATTTAAAAATACATTTTGCATTATTTGTGTGATGGGGATGATGGTATTGACCGCTTGCGAAGGGGCTGAGTCAATACAGCAAAATATAAATAGTACAGAAAATCAGCCGAGTTCAGTGACAGCCCAACAGGTCGAAGTACCGACTCGTTTGACTACTGCAGCAACTCATCCTTCGGCTATCACACCTGAAGCGACAGTACCGCAAGAAGTATATGTAGGAGAGCCGACTGTGGCAGAAATGCAGGCGCATGGCGAAGAATTTTATAAAGACACATTGGCACGGATTGCTGCAGAACAAGGTCAGTAGTCGCTCAGTCATTTAGCGCGTTTTAAATAGAGTGGGTTGCTGACTATCTTCTATATGCAAACAACCCATTAAAATATTTAAAGTGCTTTAAGTTGCTGCGAGCCAATCCAGTGTTTAGAAAATTGATAGGCAGCACGCCCTGAACGCTGTCCACGTGCCTGACACCATCTTAATGCTTCTGCACGTACTTCGGCAGTCATTGGCATTTCGGCTTTGTGTAAATAATGCTCCACAATTTCTAAATATAGATTTTGATCCATTGGATAAAACGACAGCCATAGACCAAAGCGATCAGACAGTGAAATTTTCTCTTCAATTGCTTCTTGAGGATGCAACTCAGTATATTGCGGTACATCTACACGAGTGACAGGTGTATTTTCATGCATAAATTCAGGTAATAGATGACGTCTGTTACTGGTTGCATAAATAATAAAATTACTGGAACCTGATTGTAATGAACCATCTAAAACACTTTTTAAACTACGATAATTTTCATCTTCTGCGTTAAAAGCTAAATCATCACAGTAGACAATAAATTTTTCAGGACGATGCTGAATGATTTTTTGAATTTCTGGCAATTCAGACAAATCATCGCGTTCAATTTCAATTAAACGTAATCCTTGATTGGCATACTCGGTCAATAGGGCACGTACAATAGATGATTTTCCCGTACCGCGTGAGCCTGTAAGTAACACATCATTGGCAGGTAAGCCATTTAAAAACTGCAAGGTGTTTTGAATGACTTTTTCTTTTTGCTTTTCGATGCCTTTTAAATCATCTAAATCAATTTTTCTTGGTTGTTGAATCGCTATCAATTGTCGATCTTGCCATTTGAATGCGATGGCGGAAAAGTCGGTTTCTTGTTTTAAAGCAGGTAAACTTTGCTGTAGTTGTTGGAGTACATGAGAAAGTGATAATAAGATGTTGTCGGGTAAATCTAGGTTTGCCATGATAATTCAGCTTAAAAAATGCAGATCAGATTGCTACACTTTAAGACTAGCGCAATTGACCTAGATTTGACAATCAAAGTGTGAATCGAGTCATTGACGCGTATTACAATTTTTTAGATATTGTTGTGTATAGTAGGCATAGGCAAGCGTAGTGCTGCGAATAAACCAACGGATTGAGGAATGCTATGTTATTTAAAGATTTCACCGAAGATGTTAATCCGCATCAAGCCTATCGCATAAAAAAACTCAAGCGCCAAATTCAAAATGCCGAATCGTATGAAGAATGGAAAAGTATTGCCATTCGTATAGATGAAGAAACTGGTGCGCAAGAATGGAAATATGACAACAGTTCGCCATATTTTGATGCGGAAATTATCTCGCATCGTTTAAATTTATTACGCCGTTATCGCACCACCGAACGCAGTCACGATTTAATTTATATTTTGCGTGAAGGTTTAACTTTTGACATCGCCAATATTGCCCATCCGATGTTGTTTACTGCAACCTATGTGGGTACTAAAAAAATTATTGAAGATTATGTGGATGAAGTCAGTAAAAGTTTGGCTTTTGTCGCTTCAGATGAATGTCAGGCTTTAACCAAAGTAGAAAAAATAGAGTTTTTTCAGCAATGCCAAACTGCATACGGACAACCTGCCTTGATGTTCTCTGGTGGGGCAACGCTAGGTTTGTTTCATACAGGTGTTTGTAAGGCCTTACTTGAACAGGATTTAATGCCTAAAGTGCTGTCGGGTTCGAGCGCGGGTGCAATAATGACTGCAATGCTAGGCATCGCAAAACCTGAAGAAGTACAGCATATTTTGGGTGGTGAGTCATTTTTCCACGAAGCATTTCAGTTTAGACAAATGCGCGAAATTCTTAAAGGCAATGGTGGAATTGCCGATGTGCATTATTTAAAAAAATTCCTGATCAAAAACTTGGGCGATACCACGTTTGAAGAAGCTTTTCAAAAATCAGGTTTGCATATTAATGTGGCGGTTGCGCCTTATGATGCATCGCAAGACTCACGCATTATGAACAGCTTCACTGCGCCAGATTTGTTGGTTTGGAGTGCGGTGTTGGCCTCGTGTGCTGTGCCAATTTTATTTCCACCAGTACGTTTAACCAACAAGCGTTATGATGGCGAACACACTCCATATATGGGTAAAACCCGTTGGGTGGATGGCAGTGTGCGTAGCGATTTCCCACAGGAAAAAATGGCACGTTTGTATAATATTAACTACACCATCGCCAGTCAGGTCAATCCGCATGTAGTGCCTTTTATGCAGGATGATATTAAGCGTTATCGTAAAGATATGCTGAGTTGGCCAGAACGGATTATTCGTCGTCAGGGCAAAGTCATTAGTCGTGGGGTAATGGATTTTGTACGTGAGCGCGCAGGAGCTGTACCGCCAGTGCGTCGTTTGCTAGATCATGGCTATGGCATTGTCGATCAACGCTATTATGGTGATGTGAATATTGTAGGAAGCTATAACCTGCGTCATTACAGCTATATGTTGCAAAACCCGAAACCACATTTATTTAAAATTTTACAGCGTGAAGGCGAGCGTGCGACTTGGCCGAAAATTTCATCGATTGAAACGCATGCACGTGTCGGTAAAACTTTGCAACATTGCTTAGAATTATTAAATGCACCTCAAATAGAGGTATCCACCGAAGTCGCAGCAGAAATGCGCACTGGCGCAAGTGTTGTTTAATGTTTTAAATTTGGATGTTCAACAGTTAGATACTGCGCAGTTCGAGCTGCGCAGTAAAGCGCAAAGTTTGCAATATGGTCGGCATATCTATCGTTTTGAACATCAAGGGCAGTTTTATTGGCTGAAAGCCCAACAACAAGGTGTTCATGCGACAGTAGAGCAGGGTTTTGCACAAGAATGGGACTTTTATAAACAGTACGCGCAATCATCATATTTATCTTTTTTATTGCCATGTGAATTGATGGATGCTGCACCCATTCATATTCAGCCGCAGGGTAATTCACATGACATTTCATCGCATTATTCACAGGTCTATTCACGTGCTTTAATTTTACCTGAAGCGCAAGCTGTTTTTGTGATGGGTAATTTACCTGAATATACAGAAGCGATTAAACACATATTTTTGCGTGTCTTTGAAGCAGTGGAAGCATTACATCAATTAGGTTGGATTCATGCTGACTTAAAAGCTGAACATATTGTGCAGTTGGATGGGCAAATCAAACTGTTAGATTTTGAGCAAGTACAGCAAATTGCAGATATTCAATGTCAGGGGATGACTGCAACGCCACGTTATATGGCACCAGAGTTATTTCACGGACAGCTCAAAACTGCACAAAGTGATATTTATGCTTTAGGCATTATTTTTTATGAATGGTTAACGCAACAACGCTTGCAGGCAAATAGTTACCACGATTGGGCGTATTTACATTGTCAAAGATTGCATATCCAACTTTCTACGCATCTACAAGCATTTTTACCACTGCTGAATCACATGTTGGCAAAGTCCTATTCGCAGCGTGCAACGAGTATTGCAGAGTTGAAATTATGGCTTAGTGGCTGAATATGCTTAAGAAAAAATCAAAAAATAGTTTTTTGTTTTTTATTTAAACAGTCATTGTGCTTTTTTATAAAAAAGGCTTGTCATCAGGAAGTGATCTCTATAATATACACAGCCATCGGGGACGTGGCGAAATTGGTAGACGCACTGGATTTAGGTTCCAGCGCCGCGAGGTGTGAGAGTTCGAGTCTCTCCGTCCCCACCACTTAAATATCAAGTCAGCTTGATTTTAAGTTACAGAGGATTGGTGTAATGGTAGCATGACGGTCTCCAAAACCGTTCGTCAAGGTTCGAATCCTTGATCCTCTGCCAAATATTTAGATAGAAATTAGGCGCTTATACAAAGCGCCTTTTTTGTTGCCACACTTTTGCCACATTTTATTTATTCTATCTTTAGTTTCGCCATTTCAATTTTGTTCTTATCGCCATGCATCCACTTGGCATAGCGTTTCATCAGCATTTGCAAACTGTGACCCATTTGGTCTGCAACAAAGACAGGGTTCAAACCATCCATGAGCAACATTGAACCGTACCGGGTTTGTCGGAGACTTTTTTATTTAAGTTAGGCCACCTGACCTAACGGGTTAATCTTATCAT
>NZ_NOZT01000044.1:0-32305 GCF_002412355.1 Acinetobacter sp. YT-02 | reverse complement strand
GTGATTGCCAAGCGTTATGAAAAAGGCAGTACGATATTGACGAGTAACTTACCCTTTAGCCAATGGTCTAAGTCGTTTGCGGATGATGTTACGTTGACCGCTGCAATGTTAGATCGGTTGCTGCATCACTGTCATGTGGTACAAATATCGGGTGAGAGTTATCGTTTGAAGGATAAAAAAAGAATTGGGATTCAGCCCCAGGTTGAAATTTAATACGAGATCAAAGGGGTCAATTTTACTTTGCCATTTGTAAGGTAAAAGGGGTCAATTTTAGAATGCCGTTGACAATCCTAAATGGGAGGTTTTTGATTGATTCAGGAGCTTTTCTTATTTATTGGTACTTGTAGTTAATCATATATTCCATATTGCGTATATTTGAATATTCATATATAAAAAGCTGTCTGTTTAAGAGATTATACTCATGGATCAAATGCCAAAAGTTCAAATTTACCATAATCCTGCCTGTGGCACGTCTCGTAACACTTTGGCGCTTATTCGCAACACGGGGATCGAACCAGAAGTAATTGAATATCTGATTACGCCACCATCAAAAGATCAGCTGATTAAAATGATTCAGGACTCTGGTTTAAGTGTTCGTGATGTGTTACGCAAAAATGTAGATGCTTATACTGAACTTAATTTAGACGATGCGAACTGGACAAATGAGCAATTGCTTGATGCTATGCTTGAACATCCCATCCTGATTAACCGTCCTTTGGTCGTGACAGATTTGGGCACTCGTTTATGTCGCCCATCTGAAGTAGTGCTAGATATTCTACCTTTGCCGCAATTAAAAGCTTTCGCTAAAGAAGATGGTGAAGTCATCATTGATGAGCAAGGCAGACGCTTAAAATAAAAGGTGAAACCCCTAACGCTGTTGGACTTTGTATCAGTGTAGAGCAGGAGATCTAAATGGAGAACATTGTCGTAATTTTTGCTTGGTTAAATGATGTTCTACTTAAAATGACCTGGCTCTCGGATGGGGTGCGCTGGTTCGTTGAAAATGTATTTGGTTTATCCGTTGCAACCCGGTTGGGTGGTAGTGTCCATTTCTTTATTTATGATGTATTCAAGATCTTTATTCTGCTTTCAGTGTTGATCTATACATTATCTTATATTCAAAGCTATTTCCCTCCAGAACGTACTCGGCTGATTTTAGGTCGGATGACAGGAATCAAAGCCAATATCATGGGGGCATTACTCGGTACTATTACGCCATTTTGTTCATGTTCTTCGATTCCGTTGTTTATTGGTTTTACCCGTGCAGGACTTCCGGTAGGCGTCACTTTTTCCTTTCTGATTTCATCACCACTTGTTGACTTGGCTTCAATTATTTTATTGGCGAGTATCTTTAACTGGAAAATTGCATTGGTCTATGTGTTACTTGGATTAGTGCTGGCAGTCATCGGCGGGTCATTAATCAGCTACTTGAAAATGGAAAAGTATGTGGCTGAATTTGTGACTCATCATCAAACAATCTCAGGTGACGATGAAGATTTCAGCATGACTGCAAAAGAGCGGCGTACATTTGCTTGGGAACAGGTGACAGACATTTTTAGTAAGGTCTGGCTTTATGTCTTGATAGGTGTCGGGATTGGTGCGGCAATTCATAACTGGATTCCTGAGCAGTGGATTACTGCCTTACTTGGTCAAGAACACTGGTATTCCGTACTGATTGCCACGATTGTCGGAATGCCAATGTATGCGGATATCTTTGGCACCTTGCCGATTGCAGAAGCACTTGTGACTAAAGGCGTTGGCTTGGGGACGGTTTTAGCGTTTATGATGGCGGTCACCGCACTTTCTCTGCCATCGCTAATCTTGTTAAAACAAGTGGTGAAAACCCGTTTATTGAGCCTGTTTGTAGGGATTGTTTTTGTGGGAATCTTGATTGTTGGTTATAGCCTGAATACTTTGGGTTATTGGTTTTTATAAAAAGTGTGGAGAATAAAGATGCAAATTAAAGTTTTAGGAACAGGTTGTCGTAAATGCAAAGCCTTATTGGCTGCAACTGAAGAAGCTGTAAAAAGTACGGGTGTTCAGGCAGAAATTGAATATGTAACTGATATGATGCAAATTGCTGAAACAGGGTTGTTAAGTACGCCAGGTCTGATCATAGATAATCAAATCGTTTCAAGTGGCAAAGTTTTGGAACCACAAGCCATTGTGGAGTTGATTGAAAAAAATAAATAAGTGTATGTGGAAAACTGTAAAAAAGACCTGTGGCATAAGCCACGGGTCTTTTTTATTTGTGTCTTGAGATGTTAAGAAGTTTTAAATTTTTCCCTTTCTGGCAAGCATATACGGATATGGGTATACTTTTATAATGAGTACTCTTTACTGAATATATGGATATGTGTATATTTGCATAATAGAATGGGAGCAGTTATGGACCACGTTCAGTTTTTTAAATGTTTATCTGATGAAACACGTCTCAGTATTGTCATGCTTATCGCAGAAAACGAAGAGCAATGTGTTTGTGATTTGACAGATAAACTCCAGTTAAGCCAACCAAAAATTTCACGGCATTTAGCTCTGTTAAGATCAAGTGGTTTGCTGAATGACCGTCGGCAAAAGCAGTGGGTGTATTACAGTCTTAACCCACAACTACCTGAATGGTGCTTTGAAATTCTGAATACACTTAAACGTAGCAATGTTCCCGTGTTATTTGATCCCTCAGCTCTATCGATTCAGAGCCATTGCGAGTAAGTTTTTATGAAATTTTTGTTTCTGTGCACGGGTAACAGTTGTCGCAGTATTCTTTCTGAAGTTCTGTTTAATAGTCGAGCGCCTGAAGGTTGGGTAGCTTATAGCGCTGGAAGTAAACCTTCTGGCCAAGTTCATCCGTTAACCATTCAGACTTTACAGAACCTGGGTTTGTCTACCGAAGGTTTGTCGAGTAAAACGATTGATGCCTGTGAACAGTATCAGCCCGATGTCGTCATCACCGTGTGTGATGCGGCAGCACAAGAAGCTTGTCCGTTGTATTTAGGAGGAGCAATCAAAGCACATTGGGGTCTATCTGATCCATCACATTTAGATTTGCCTGAACAAGAAAAATTACAGGCATTTTTAAGTACTGTAGAACATATCAACAAACGCTTAGATGCACTTTTTGCATTAGATACCCATCACATGAGCCGTCCTCAGCTTATTGCTGAAATTAATCAAATTTCCCATCTTTAAGCGAGCAGATCATGTCTAAACCAGGATTATCCTTTTTGGATCGCAACCTGACGCTATGGATTTTTGTGGCCATGGCACTGGGTGTTGCGATTGGGGTGGTATTTCCACAAGCATCCGTCGCATTGGACGCAATGAGTGTAAATTCAGTCAACTTGCCAATTGCGATTGGTTTGATTTTGATGATGTATCCACCATTAGCCAAAGTAGATTATGCAGCTTTGCCCAAAGTATTTCAGGATAAAAAAACATTAGCGCTCTCTCTGATTCAGAACTGGCTGATTGCGCCAGTGCTGATGTTTGTATTGGCGATAGTCTTCTTGAGTGATTACCCAGAATACATGACAGGTCTGATTCTGATTGGCTTGGCGCGTTGTATTGCCATGGTACTGATCTGGAATGGACTGGCATGCGGGGACAATCAATACGGTGCTGCATTGGTCGCATTTAACAGCATTTTTCAGATTCTGTTCTTTAGCAGTTATGCCTGGTTCTTCCTGACCTATCTGCCGCCATTTTTTGGGATAGAAGGGAATGTCATCAATGTTGATTTCTGGACCATTGCCAATGCTGTCCTTATCTACTTGGGGATTCCATTCCTGATGGGCTTCCTGACGCGTCTATCTTTAGTGAAAGCCAAAGGTCTGGACTGGTATCAGAATCAGTTTCTACCCAAAATTGGTCCACTCAGCTTATTGGCCTTGTTATTCACCATTGTAGCCATGTTTAGCTTGAAAGGCGGTGATGTAGTGAGTTTGCCAATGGATGTGTTGCGGATTGCAATTCCATTGACGCTTTACTTTGTCGTGATGTTCTTTGTCAGCTTTTTCATGAGTAAGTGGATGGGGAATGACTATCCCAAAACCACCGCAATTTCATTTACCGCAGCAGGTAACAATTTTGAGTTAGCGTTGGCCGTTGCGATTGCTACCTTTGGTTTGGCTTCACCAATTGCCTTTACTACGATTATTGGCCCATTGGTTGAAGTGCCCGTGCTGATTGCACTGGTTAGCGTATCCTTGTGGCTGAAGAAAAAATATTATCCAAATTCTTAAGAGGCAAAGATGACACTCCCTAATCTTGAATCTGATCTTTTACCGACACCAACTTTTGCGGAAGTGCAGGCTAAAGAACTAAGTCACCCACCACGTATCTTATTGCTATATGGCTCAAACAGAGAGCGTTCATATAGCCGCCTAGCTGTGATGGAAGCTGGGCGAATTCTTGAGCGTTTTGGTTGTGAGGTTAAAGTCTTTCATCCCAAAGGTTTACCTTTACCTGAAGATGGTGATCTGGAACATCCAAAGGTTAAAGAGCTGCATGAATTGTTGGCTTGGTCTGAAGGCATGGTTTGGTGTTCGCCTGAGCGGCATGGTTCGATGAGCTCAATCTTCAAAGCACAGATTGATTGGATTCCACTTGCTGCAGGAGCAATTCGTGCTACGCAGGGTAAAACACTGGCTTTGATGCAGGTGAGCGGTGGATCACAGTCTTTTAACAGTGTAAACCAGATGCGAATTCTTGGGCGCTGGATGCGGATGATCACGATTCCAAATCAGTCTTCTGTTCCTAAAGCCTTTTTGGAGTTTGATGAGGAAGGACGGATGAAGCCTTCATCGCTATATGATCGTATTGTTGATGTAATGGAAGAGCTGTACAAGTTTACTTTGCTGACTCGCGGTCAGAGTGCCTATTTGACCAACCGTTATTCGGAGCGAAAAGAATCGGCTGAAGAACTGTCTAAACGAGTCAATCAGCGTAATCTTTAAAGCTGATTCGTCATGGTGTGAGCAGGGTAACGGATGGCTCGATCGTTTGTTTAATCGTAAGCATCCGCTGAGCCCCACTTTTCTAACTCATTAATACCACGATAGTGTCCAATAAATTTTAAGAGGACACTATCGGAGTGCTATTTGGTCAGAAAACAGGAGTTCACAGGATACGTGAACCGTTATTTTGATTGTATCAGATGATGTTGAATTGGCGGGTAACGATCTTAAGTACAGCAGGTCATCTAATGTCTAGATTGTCTTTTTTGATGCTTTAATCATAATGGCTGTCAATAAATAAAGAGTTTAAACCTGAGAATTAGAGCAATCCTGCTTATTTTTCCTGAAATTTTAAATCAATTTGATATTCGTCCTGAGTCACTTTGATTTTATAGTTTTTATATTTACGTTTACTTGGTGAAAGGGCAGAGTTAGTGACTTCTTTATGGAATTCGCTGTCAGACATAAAAAAATAATACGCCTTATAGCCTAATAAGATCTTGTCAATTTTTTTATCTTTTTTCTCAGCATTACGAATGAGTTCATTTAAATAGTTTAAGCTGATTTTGTCTGACATTTATAAACTCGCAAAGAAAAGTTGCATTATCACACCAGATATAATCGATTTTTATTACAAATTGATGACAGTTGCATTTCGGGTACTTTGGGGTAGATGCTGCATTGAGTATTATTGAACTAAATGTTGTAGATCAAATCTTATTGGATAGATTTGGAGGAAAAACTATTAAAAAAGCTTTTAATGCTGAGTCTAAAGGTTTTTGATTTACAGCCTATAGTCCGAAAAACTGTCATTAATTATTCATGGTGATGTCATATACAAAAATTAGTCTAGTTGCAATTTTAACAAACATTAAAAAACATGAAGACTTTAAAACCACATACCTTATGTCTCAGCTTAGCTTTGTTAGGTTGTTCATTTCCAAGCTATGCACAGCTGATGTTCAGTCAATATATTGACGGTTCTGCTAATCGTAAAGGTTTAGAAATTTATAATCCTGATAGTAGTACAGTCAATTTAGAAGATTATGAAATTCAGCAATTTACCAATGGATCGATCACCAAGTCTGCGACCTTTTCATTACAAGGCTCACTTGCGAGTAAAGCAAAGTATATTATTGGGCGCTCAGAATTACAGACCGAAATTGGTACTAAAGTCAATCAAGTGGCGGGGCTTTCATTTAATGGAGATGATGCTTTAGTTCTGCTCTATAAAGGTACGCCAATTGATCGTTTTGGTCGAGTGGGAGAAGACCCAGGTTCTGGTTGGGGGACGGCATTTACGAGTTACCAAAATAGTTTGTCACGTACTAAAAATTCAAATCCTGTAACTTCGATTGATCCTACAGCAACATTTGATTTAGACAGTGAGTGGTCTAAATGGTCTGATCGAAATGCATTCAATAGTAATTTGGGTGCAGTAAATACTGAGTCGCCATTGACTGAAGTAGTGTGTAGTACTGCAGATACTCCAATTGCAGACTTGCAAACTGCTGCACTGAATCAACAATACGTTGTTCGCGGTATTATCACAGCTGACTATCGTTACCAAAATGGTTTTTCGGGGTTCTATATTCAAACCCCAGATAGCAAAGCCAAAACTGGATTAAGCAATGCGATCTTTGTTTACTTACCCACAAGTAGTACTGCGACTGGTGGGAAAGTAGGTGAAGAAGTTATCTTTAAGGGGCGTCTAAGTGCTTATCAAAATCAGCTACAGCTCGATCAGCTAAGTAGTAATATCCAAACCTGTAATCAGCAGGCAGAAAGTCTGGTGAGTGCAACTCCTATGCAATTACCATTCTCAAGTTTGACGGATGTAGAAGGGAATACGCCTAAACGCTATCAAGGCATGTTGGTCAAGATACCGCAGACTTTAACCATCAGTGAAAATTATAATTATGGGCGATTTGGTGAACTTTCATTAAGTTTAGGGCGCTTGTATATTCCAACCAATTTATATCCTGCGAAATCTGCTGAAGCAGTCAATTTGGCCAAACAAAATTTATTATCAAAAATTATCTTGGATGATGGCTATAACAATCAAAATAGAACGCCATGGCTGCCGCAAAACTTCAGTGCAGTAAATACTTTAAGAAGTGGCGATCAGTTGAAAAATGTCGAAGGGATTTTGGAATATCGCTTCAATGCATGGCGTATTCAGCCAATTTTAAATAAAACACAGCCTGAAATTATTAAAGAAACCAATTCAAGAGCACCAGTGTTAGCAAAAGATTCTGGGCAAATTCGTGCCGCTGCTTTTAACGTATTGAATTATGATAATGGAGCAGCACAAGGTTTCCCTACAGAACGTGGTGCAACGTCACAAGCTGAGTTCAATAAGCAGCACAAGAAAATTGTAAGCGCTTTAAAAGCAATTGATGCAGACGTTTATGGATTAATGGAAATCGCAAATAATGGATATGATGAGAAAAGTGCAGTCGCTTATCTCACCAAAGCTTTAGGTGCTGATTGGAAATATGTTGTTCCACCCAAGATGACAACGTTAGGAACAGATGCGATTGCGGTTGCCATTATTTATAACAGCAAGCGTGTTAAGACCGTGGGCGATGCCGCAGTCTATGACGATCTGTCTCAAAAGAACCGAGTCACCATGGCGCAGACTTTCCAAGCTTTATCTGGCGGTAAGGTTTTTACTATGGTGCCAAATCATTTAAAATCTAAAGGAAGTTGCCCTAGTGATAAAACCTCTCTAGATGCTGACCAAGGGGATGGTCAAGGTTGTTGGAATTCTACGCGTTTAACTGCAGTTCAAAAATTGATGCAGTGGATTGCAACCAATCCAACCAAGGTCAATAACCCGAACTATTTACTGGTCGGTGACATGAATAGCTATGCGAAAGAAGATCCAATACAGGCATTAGAAAAAGCTAATTATAAAGTTTTACTGAATGATGAAAAAATTGGTCAGGGTAAATCTGCGTACAGTTATATTTTTGGTGTCGCAAGTGATGCCAACGGCAATGGCGGTTCTGGGAACTTAGACCATGCAATTGCTGATGAAAACTTATATCCAATGGTGAAACGAGCATTTGCATGGCACATCAATGCGGATGAGCCGACAGCTTTGGACTATAACGAAGAATATAAAACAGCTGAGCAAATTTCAGCATTTTATAGCGATGACGCATTCCGTTCTTCCGATCATGATCCTGTAATTGTCGATATGGATTTAAATGATAAGAAAGAAAGCAATATGGATAAAGGCGAAACCAGTGGCGGCAGTATGGGCTTATGGTCAATGCTCACTTTAACGGGGTTAGTTTTAGCAACCACAATGCGCAGACGTAAATTTTGAGATAAATCAAGCACGGATAAATCTAAAAATTGATTAGATAATTGTGATCATAGGGGGAAATTTGTATTTCTCCCTATTTTATTGCGTCAAAAAATGAATATATCTTAATCAAATGCATGATTATTAAATAATTATAATCTAAACCATTTGTTATAAAAATAATGAGAAAAAAGTGAGGATGTCATGAGATTGAAACTGCAGGACGACATGATAAAGGTTTAAATGATGATCACATGGGGATAGCCGTGATTTTTAAAAATAAAACCAAGCATGTTTCGAGTTTGACCTGCGGTTTAGTCGTTTCTGGTCTATTTTTGGTTGGGTGTAATAATGATAGTCAAGACAATACCGACCTAAGTCCTGTCGCTCAACCCAAACCACTGGAAATTAATGTGCTGCACATAAATGACAGCCACTCACATTTAGATGAAGAAAGCATCAAATTAAAGCTTGAAACCTCGTCAGGTCAGCGCGAAGAGATCCAGGTTGCAAATGGTGGTTTTGCACGCGTGACAGCATTGATTAACCGTTTGGCGAGCACTGAGAAAAACCCAATCAAAATTCATTCAGGGGATGCCATTACGGGAGACCTCTACTTTACTTTAAAAGAAGGTGAGGCAGAGGCAGATCTCATGAACACGGTTTGTTTCGATACATTAACGCTAGGCAACCATGAGTTTGATAATACCGATGAAGGTTTAAATAAATTTATTGGGTTCTTAAATAACAAAGGTAATTGTACAAATAAAACCCAAGTCTTAAGTGCGAATGTCGAGTTTGGAAAAACCTCAGCGCTCTACCAAACAGAACTTGTGAAGCCATATACCATTATTGAAAAAGAAGGGCAAAAACTTGCATTAATCGGTTTATCTATTGCGGATAAAACCAAAAATGCTTCTCGACCAAATGCAGATACGATTTTTAAAGATGAATTAACAACTGCTCAAAAATATATCGATCAGCTCAAACAAGAAGGCATAAATAAAATTATTGTGCAGTCTCATTTAGGCTATGGAAAGGATAAGGAGTTGGCTGCACAACTATCTGGTGTTGACGTTATTGTTGGAGGTGACTCACATACCTTGTTGGCAGATGCAAAGCTAAAAGATTATGGAATGAGCCCAGAAGGTGATTATCCAACCGCGGTGAAAAACAAAGATGGTGATCAAGTTTGTGTGGTGCAAGCTTGGCAATACGCGTATGCAGTGGGGCAACTTAAAGTCAATTTTGATGCGAATGGTAAAGTTGAAGCCTGTACGGGCAAAGCCAATATTTTAATAGGCAATGAGTTTAAACGTACTGCTCAAAATGCGCCAGTATTGAGCAGTGCCGAGCTCAATGCTATTCATCAAGATATTGAGCGTAGTAATAGTTTGATCATGGTGCAACCTGACGCCACCGCTTTAAGCATTTTAGAACCTTATAAAGTTGCTAAAAACTTATTGGGTAAAGAAATTGTGGCTAAAGCTGAAGAAAATTTATGTTTGCGTCGTGTGCCAGGAACAACAAGAGACGCATCACGTTCTAGCTTAGGGGATATTTGTAATAAATCTGATTTTACCAATCTGCATGGTGGTGATGTGCAACAGCTCGTTGCGGAAGCTTTTTTGCAGCAGGGTAAAAAGTTTTTTGCCGCAGATATCTCTATCCAAAATGGGGGTGGGGTGAGAGTAGATTTGCCTCAAGGTGATATTAGTGTAGAGAAAATTTATACGGTATTGCCATTTAAAAATACGCTGGTGCAGTTAAAGGCGACGGGTCAAGAGATCAAAAATGTACTCGAGGATGCTATGGATGGTGTCGTGAATAAAAAAAATACGGGCAGCTATCCTTATGCGGGTGGTTTACAGTGGGATGTAGATTTATCCAAAAATAAAGGTGAGCGTGTATCAAACTTAAAAGTTCGCAATGCTCAAGGGCTATATGAAACTTTAAATCCAAACCAAACCTATCAAGTCATTACCATTAATTTCCTTGCAGATGGTCAAGACTTTTATGACAGTTTTAAACAGATTACGGGTGAACGTCGTGTGGAAGTCGGACTAGATTATGCTGAGGCATTTTTACAGTACGCAAAAAGCACTCAAGGACTCAAACGCTTGCCGACTGAGTTTTACAGTACTCAAAATTATAAAGAATAAATTGATTTCGCTCTTCCAAGTCAGCTAAAAATGGCTGACTTGGATCAAGTCTGAACTAATACATTTCAATTTAGCGATCTCTAAATCCATCTTGTAATTGGCGTGTTGAATCCGTTCATTTGATGGGTTGTATTGCTTATGGACCTCATCAGAGAAAGGGGTTTCTTCACATAATACAAAGTACCTTTCCATCGGTGTTTTACCTTTCAAAGCTGAATGTGGTCTCATCCAGTTATAGTAATGCTGCCATTCGGCTAGCTTGTCTTGGATATCTTCAGATTTAATATCGACAGTAGCGTAGAACTCAGATTTATCAGTCTTTTGAGAACGCTCTACCTTGCCATTCAAATGAGGTGAACCTGGTTTATTTGGCCTAAATTTGATTCCATGCTTCATCAATTTTTTCTGTACTTTTTCAGCAAAAAATTCCCGCCCACGATCGGTCTGTATTCTGTGTATGGGAAAAGGCATTTCTTCAATTACGCAATCTAAAAAGTCGAGCGTATTCGCTGCTGTTCGGCGTTTATATATCCTTAAAACGCGATATCGTGTGCAGTCATCGATAGATGTGTACTGATATAGCCCAGGACCCAATTTACAGGTATCCATTTGAATTCTATCGCCTGGTAATGGGCGCTCATAACGAATGAAATCTACTTTACGATGGAATTTTTTAATCGGTTTGACTTGATGGGTGTATAGTACTTTATGGATAGTCGCTAAGGACAACGAGACTACGTGCAACCTCATCAATTCTGTTTGCAAACGTCGAGCACCCAGATTTCTAGCCGAGCGCATTTCCAATATTAAGGCCTCTAGCTCAGCATTGATTTTAGTATTTGGAGATTTTAATGGGCGTTTACTCTGACTACTTAATCCATCAATACCTTGCTCAGAATATCGTTTCCACCACTTGCGTAATGTTGGTCTAGAAATGCCACATCTCCGACAGACTAGGCCAGCATCATTGATCTCTTCAAATAATTTGACCCATACGAGTCTTTGTTGAATTTCTCTGTTCATAGACACCAATTATATTGAAATGATGTCTATGAATCACACACTTAAGTTGCTATTCAGTCCAAGTCCAGCCCAACAGAAATAGCTCAATTAGGATGTAACTAGGCTACTCCAGCGCTTAAATGCCCTTTTAAAATTATGTATATCATTAATATTTAAATAGTTTGCTATTCTCTCATCACTATAATGATGTAATTCTTTTAATTGTATTGATGTGAATAATCTAGCTTGGTCTAATAGTTGCTGATAACTAGTATGATGTTTATGCAATCTTCTTTTAAAACTAGCAATACTCATTTGAAAATATTCAGCACATTCCTCAAGATTCGGTACTTGGTGAACATTGCGAATAAGAAAATTAAAAACTTTTTGAAGAAAACTCAGTTCTAATCCTAATTGCTGTTGTACCAACTTTGCTTGTCGATAATAAGCTTGACGCATTGCACTAGTTTGATAACTCTGCTTTTGTTGGCTCTCACAAATATCGATATGCATGGCATTGACAAGGTTGTTAAACTTAATGTCCTCTCCAAGATGTTCCCAGAATTGTTCAATAAAGTTTGGCTCTGCACCCACAAAACTATAACTAATATTCAATTCCTCTTGCATGCTATTCATCAAAATAGCCCGAAGAGCGGTCATAGCACTAATTGCTAAATAATTAGCATGAATCTCCTGATTATTTAACCAAAATAGAATGATCTTTTTTTCCGAATAAAATGCAACGGGAATGCACCATGGGGTTAGGAATATATGAAATTCAACATAGCGTTGTACGGCTTCTTTTATATTCTGACTGTAGGCAATTGCATTTAAGGCAGGGTGAGTTAAAGTTTCAATATAACGTTGCCCAAACAGAAATTGAACTTCCGGATGGGTAATACTCTCATGCATATTTCGTATCATTTGTATCAGTTGTTCTAAACTCACAGCATGATTCTCTGTGATCAAACTCTCAAGAAAAACGGGCGTTCCCTTTAAAATAATATTGGGATTTACACCGTATTGCTCAGCCAAATCAATCAATAATGCAGGGGCCAGATATGTGGGTAAAATCAATTGATCGTTTTGATAGCTCATACCGAAACCTTTACATTGTTTAGCTTTCGATGCTGCTGAGTTTTGATTTGTTTATATAGTTTTTGAATTTCTACAGCTGGATTTTCTTGATGTACTTGACTAATGCTATAGCTGCAATCTATTTTAAATTTATGAAAATCTTCAGATGTATAAAATATTTGTGACTGAATACATTTTTGTAATTCTCTAGCCATTATTTCGACTTGTAGTTCTGTCAAATCAATTAACATCAAAATAAACTTATCTCCTGCTAAACGACAAACTAAGTCACAAGGTCTTATGTTCATACTTATCGTCTGAGCAATCATAGAGAGCACTTGATTACCTGATTCAAAACCAAATTGTCTATTGATCAAAGTTAAATTTTTTAGATTGATCATCATCAAATGTATGTTTTTTTCTGAATTATTTCGCTGACTTATTTCATATTGTAATTGTTGTTTAAAGTATTGAGCATCTGCCAAGGGGGTAATTGCATCAAATAAACGATGATCGCGAAATACATGCTCTTTGGTCTGTAGCTTTTTGGACAATACCAATTGTTCTTTGTGCCAATTAATCATAGCAGCAGTAACTACAATAAAGCCGATTGGTGTGGTAAATGATTCTAATAAATCATCCCAAATCAGTGAGTCGGGTATTGATATAAATTCATCCAGTACATCCATCCATAAAGCCAAAAATACACATACCAACCCACAATAGAAGTAGCGCGTCACATATCCTCTTGGGCGACTTTTAAGAATTAGATAAATCCATAATAAAACGAGTATACAGGCCAACCCCTCTCCGAGAATATCAATGACCTGAATTTCATTTTGAGTTTTGAAACTACCAAAAAAAATAAATAAAGCTAAGCAGATCAGAGCAACAGTGATAATTAATAAAAAGTATCGTGGATAGTGTAGAAAGGGTTTTAACATAGCAGGGGTGTGGTTATCGTTTTAATAAAGCTAATCAGTATTTGATGACAATTTCATTGCACTGATATTTTCTTCAACCTTTCAAATTAGCTCACTATAAATTTAAAAAAGCCACTTAATTTCCTTTTAATTCTATAGTTCACATGCATTTAAGTCATTCGACACGAGGCTTGAAATCAATATCTCCCATCAAATTAGCTCAAATTGAGCTAGAAAACTTATTTTGCGAGACTTGGATTATCTCCTTGTCATCATTTAGTCATTGTGCATATTTAAGGTGCTCAACAAACAGCCATCGCGCTATTTGGGGAAATAACAAATGAGCACTCACTGCAGTAAGAAAAAATCACCTTTCACTTTTAAAGTCACTACCTTAGTTTTATGTATAACAGCTATTGGTCAAAGTATGGCTGCAGAAACAAAAACTGAATATGTTCGTGTTGTAGGTCAAGCAGCAAGTATTAATGAAGCCTTGAAAGAACAACGAAAATCAAACTCTATAGCTAGTGTAGTACATGCCGATGCTATTGCGAAGCTGCCAGATGACAACGCTGCTGAAGCACTACAACGTATTCCTGGTGTTTCTACAGAACGTGACCAAGGTGAAGGTCGTTTTGTGACTGTGCGAGGTTTAGGAGCTGATCTGAATACCGTCACTATTAACGGCACCTTAGTCCCAGCACCAGAAGCAGGACGTCGCGGTGTTGCGTTAGATGTCTTGCCAGCAGAACTTGTACAGTCATTAGCTGTGGTCAAAACGTTGACCCCAGATATGGATGCAAATTCACTTGGTGGAACAATTGAGGTAGAGAGTTTATCTGCTTTTGATCATGACGGTCTGTTCTATACTGCTGCGGTTGAAGGTGGTTATGATGATAAACGTGAAGAGTATAGTCCTAAAGTTTCAGGCGCGGTCAGTCAAAAGTTTAGTCTAGGTTCGGGTACTGACAATTTTGGTGTTGCGGCAGCACTTAGTTGGCAAGAGCGTACCTTTGGTTCAGATAACGTTGAAACCGGAGGGAAATGGGAGGATGGCCTGCTCGAAGAAACAGAAATGCGTCAATATGATATTGAACGTGAACGTCTGGGCGCGGGCCTGAATTTCGATTTTCGACCAAATAAGAACAGTGAATACTATTTACGTACCTTATATAGCCGCTTCCAGGACAATGAAACCCGTCAGGCTGCAGGTGTTGAATTTTCCGATCCGCTCGCCATAAATACACCAGGCAGTGCAGAAGTAGTTCGTGAACTGAAAGAACGTGAAGAAACCCAGGAAATTAAATCCTTTGTACTAGGCGGCAAAAATCGTTTTGACCAATGGACGCTAGAAACACAAGTGGGCTACAGTGAAGCATCAGAAAAGAATCCTGGTGGTATTGCTGAAGCAGGGTTTGTAGGTGAGTTTGAAGATGTAGAGTATTCAAGTACACGTATTCCCGTGGTTAAGGGTAATGCTAGCTTTTATGATGCGGCACAGTATGAGCTTGATGAAGTAGAATGGGAAAAAAGTACTGCCAAAGATAAAGAGAAAAATGCCAAGTTTGATCTTAGCCGTGACTATTTGATTAAAGATTATGCTTCTGTTTTTAAATTTGGTGCAAAAGTCAGTCAGCGAACTAAAACGAATAATACAGATATCTGGAAAGTAGAGGATTTACAAACTTTACCTGCACATTTTGGACAAAATGGTCACTATGAACTTGCACAGTTCGGCCCGACCTTGTCTAGTGGCCCGATCCATAACCAACTGGCCCAGCTCAACCTGAATGACTGGCGAGATGCTGAAGAATCGGTCATCAACGATTATAAAACTTCGGAAGATATTCATGCCGCTTACGTCATGAATACCATTGATTTTGATCGGTTACGGGTCATTGCGGGTTTACGCTATGAAAATACCGATTTTGAAACACAAGGCTATCGGATTCTGGATGGTGAAAGCACGGCTGTTTCGACCCAAAATGATTATGATCACTGGTTACCGAGCCTGCATCTTAAATATCAGTTGAGTAGCGATGCTATTTTAAGAGCCGCATGGACCAATACTGTGGTACGTCCAAACTTTGAACAATCTCGACCGGGGATTTATATTGATGGTGATGAAGCCGAGTTTGGTAATCCAAATCTTAAACCGCTGGAAGCTTCCAACTTCGATTTAGGCGTAGAGAAATACTTTGGTGATGCCAGCGTAATTTCCATGAATGCGTTCTATAAAGATATTGATCACTTTATTTATAACGCTAACGTTGCAGGCACTGGTGACTGGATCGATTTTGATGAAGCCATGACTTTCAAAAACGGTTCATCCGCCAAAATTTACGGTGTAGAACTCGGCTATAGCCAAAAATGGCATAACTTCATCTTTGGTCTCAACAGCACCTTCAGTCGTGCCAAAGCCGATATTGATGGTATGGTCGATGGTGAATTGATGACCCGAACCATTAATTTCCCAAGCCAATCTAAAGTGGTCGGTAATGCCATGATCGGCTGGGAAAACGACCGTGTGGGTCTGCGTCTTGCCGCCAACTATAAATCCCGTTATCTGAATGAAATTTCTGGCATTGATGAGCCAGAAAAAGATTTATATACCGATGATCAGGTGTTTGTTGATTTGAGCGGTCATGTGAATTTTAACAAAAATATCCAGCTGTTCTTTAATGCTCAAAACCTGACCGATGAAGTGTATTACAACTATAACGGCAATCGTCATTATAACGCGCAATACGAAGAATACGGCCCGAGCTATAAAGTTGGTCTGAAATTCACACATTTCTAAGCCTTTAGCTCACCCAAAGCCACTTTGGCTTTGGGTACTTTTTATTTAGAGAAAAATCATGACAATGCTTTTTAAATTAAGCACCTTCTGTGCAGCGCTTGTGGCTTTATCTGGCTGCACCTCCTCTGCTCATACCCAAAAGAACACCATCAGCAGCCCGCTTCATCTGGAACAAACTCTTTCAGCATTGGATCAGCCTGCGCTGCCGGTGGAGCAAATTTTCAAGTTACCCATCACCGTCGAAGATGCACATTGGATTGAGATTGATGGTTTAAATGCTCAAGTGCTCACCAGCAGCAAAACCCAAGGCCTAAGCCTGTGGAATTCAAATGCCCAACGTGTACAGCATATTCCCGGCTCGTTCAGTAAAATTGACTATCGCAGCATTGGCCAACAGCTGATTATCCAGACCACTGATTTACTACAGCAGCAACCGATCATTTTCCGTTTTGATTTAAACACCGGAACCTGGGCAAAGCCTGTCTATCTGGCGGCCCGTAGCTTTAAAACCGAAGATAACTGCCTGTATCTCACGCCTGATCAATCTTTATATAGCTTTCTGGTGGGAGAAGAAGGTATCGGGGAGCAATGGATGATTCAGTCTGGAGGCTCAAACCAGATTAGCCCTCGTTTTATTCGTAACATGAGCCTGCCACCCAACAGTGGTTTTTGTGTGGTAGATGACTATCAAGACAAACTGTATATCAATGAAGAAGATGTGGGCATTTGGGCCTATGAGGCAGATCCTGAAGCAGATCTGATCCGCTATCCAGTAGATTTGAATCATCCGCATGGATCAATTCTAGGCAATGTTAGCGGACTAAGCTTGATCGACAATGCACTGGCAGCAATGGATGAATCCAAAGCTATGCTGTACCGCTATCGCATTGAGGGTACTTCATGGCACAAATTACCTCCGCTCTCTCTACAGAATGTAGATGAGCCTGAACGTATCAGCCTGAAAGGTACCCAAGACCAGAAACAGCTATTACTGGTTGATGATCAGATCAAGCTATTGAACATTGACTGGACCACGCAAGCCCTGCCTCCTAAAAAAGCAGGCTTAGCCATTCCGGCAGATGTCGAAACCGATTTGGTTCCAAGCCGTGGTGATGCGGCTGATGATCCCGCAATCTGGGTCAATCAGGCTAACCCACGTCTGTCACGTGTACTGGGTACAGATAAACAAGGTGGCCTTGCGGTCTACGACCTGAACGGGAAACAGCTGCAATACTTAAAAGTCGGCCGTCTGAATAATGTTGATATTCGACCGAATTTCAAATTGGGGCAACAGACAGTCGATTTAGCCATCGCCACCAACCGCGATCAGAACAGCCTTCACCTGTTCAGCATCCATCAAAAAACTGGACAGGTCAAAAATTTAGGAGAACTGCCAACAGATCTCAATAACATCTATGGATTCTGTATGTACCAGAACCGGCAAGGTGAAACCTTTGCCATTCCAAACGATAAAAATGGCACTTTTGTGCAATATAAGATTCAAAGCAAGGCAAGCGGCCTAAGCGCAGAGGAAGTCCTCAGGTTTAAAGTGTCTAGTCAGCCTGAAGGCTGTGTGGTGGATGATGAACATGACCGGATCTATGTCGGTGAAGAAGCAAAAGCGGTGTGGACCACCAAGCTGGATGACCCTAAGCAGATTCAGCTACAACCGGTGATCACTGTTGGGGAACAGGTCAAGGCGGACATTGAAGGACTGGCCATTTATAAAGGTCAAGTTCGTGATTATCTGGTTATTTCCAGCCAGGGAGATGACAGTTATGTAATAGTCGATGCTGCCGCCCCTTATCAGCTGCGCGGGAAATTTAAAATATCAGCCAATCTGAATCACGAGATTGATGCGGTCTCTGAAACGGACGGGCTTGAGGTGACCTCAGCCAATCTGGGAGGTATCTGGAAAAAAGGCATGCTGGTGGTTCAGGACGGACGTAAGCGTATGCCAGAAGGCAATCAGAACTACAAATATGTGGCCTGGGAAAAAATTGCACAAGCCTTGGGTCTGGAATAACACTTTTCATCAGGTACAGTGCACCGTGCTGTACCTATATTCGAATTAAATTATGATTTTATTGAGGTTTTTATGTCAAATCCAACTACGGCACAGCTTTCAGTATGGGAACTGATTAGCCATGCCAGTTTACTTGTTCAAATGGTCATGCTGATATTATTGTGCGCATCGGTCATTAGTTGGTATGTCATTATTAAGCAGGGGATCAAACTGCGTCAGGAAGCATTAGCAAATAAAGTTTTCTTAGGGCATTTCCACCAACAACAATTTCCTCTTAGCATGGTAGAAGAATCTGAACAAAAAATGTGTGGTTTAGAACAAATCTACCAAGCTGGACTAGATGAGTTTAATGCCCTCAGAAATGCCACAACTTCGGTTTCATCAGTCGAGGTAACGGATCAAGTTGAGCGTCGTCTTTTAAGCAGTGTCACGGAACAGGAAGAAAAACTGGAAAAGCACTTGAGCTTTCTTGCGACAGTTGGTTCAGTCAGCCCATATATCGGTTTATTTGGAACTGTATGGGGCATCATGAATTCTTTTATTGGTCTATCACAACTTGAGCAAGCAACACTTTCAGCTGTAGCTCCTGGTATTGCAGAAGCTTTGATTGCTACAGCCATTGGTTTATTTGCAGCTATTCCGGCTGTGATTGCCTATAACCGCCTAAGCGCACGTGCAGAAAAAATTTCTAATAGCTACTACAGTTTCGGAAATGCGTTACAAACTCGAATGCTACGTTTTTTACAAGCAGGAAATTAACAACAGATGCAGAAACGTCAGAAAAAGCGTGCGCTCAACGCAGAAATGAACGTCGTTCCTTATATCGACGTGATGTTAGTGCTGCTTGTAATTTTTATGGTCACTGCACCCATGCTCACCCAGGGGATTAAAGTGAACTTACCAAATCTAGAAGCAGAAACATTGGTCACCCCTAAAGATCAGAAAGTAATCACTATTTCTATTCAGGAAGAAGGGCAATACTACTGGAATGTTGGGGAAACTGTCGATACAAAACAAGTGACAGATCGGGCAACCAACTTGGCAGAAATGAGAGAGAAGTTATCTCCATTGTTACAGAATCCTCAGGACCTGCAAGTTTTCATTCGTGCTGACAGTACTGCCAATTATGAACTTGTTGCTCAGACGATTGGTATTTTGCAACAAAGTGGTGTTGAGCAATTAGGCTTAGTGACTGAGGAGCAAGATCAGTGAACAGTATCTCACAGATCAACTCTAGCTCTGCTGTCGCTCTATCTATCACTGCGCTACTGCATGCAACTGTGATTTACAGTTTATTGAATCAGAACTTTGATAGTCCTATCAAAGAGGTAGAGCCAAAAACTGTACAGGTTAAATTTGTACAGCTTCCCAAAACTACAGTATCTTCACCTCAAGTTGAACACGCTCAACCTGAACCAAAAGTGACTCAACCCTTAGCAACCCCTGTTCAGCCCTTACCGCCTCAACAGGCTGAACCTGTCAAAACAAATCAGACATCAAAGCCACAACCTCAAAACAAACCTTCACCAAGTAACCTAGACAAAGCAGTTGTTAAAAAAACATCAACTAATGATTCAGCTTCTATAATATCTTCCACTGCTGAAGAGCCTAAAAATATTACCCCTACACCCATCAAGTCTGATGTCTCAACAAACACCGCTACACCTGTAAATAAGCCTGCAGCGACTGAAAAGGTTAAAACGCCTCCAACCTTTGATGAGAAAAACTATAAACCGATTTCAAAGCTTAAACCTGATTATCCAATGCGTGCTTTGGAAAATGAACTTGAAGGGAACTGTACTATCGAATATAGCGTGAATACCCAAGGGCACGTTATTAACCCTAAGGCCTTATCTGACTGTGATCCTGTGTTCATTCGCCCTTCACTCAATGCGGCTCGTCAGTTCAAATACCAGCCACATATTGTTAATGGTCAGGCTGTTGAAGTACCTAAAATTAGAAATACCTTTGAATATCGAATTGAATAAAGGCCACTAAATATGCTCACCTCCTTGCATTACCTGTCCTCGTTTAAACTTCTAGGAGTTTCATTATGCACCAGTATGCTTATAGGTTGCCAAGGCATTCCTGATACACAGGTTTCTAGTCGTCAAATGTCTGTGAAAGCTCCTAAACAAGTAGTGTTCTTTATTGGTGATGGAATGGGCATCACGACATTGACTGCAGCAAGAATTTATAAGGTCGGTGAATCAGGAAGTTTAAGCATTGATCAATTGCCAGAAACAGCATTTGTCCGAACATTTTCAGAAAATGCTCAAGTCACTGATAGTGCCCCCTCTATGGGAGCCTATATGACCGGCGTAAAAATGAAAAATGAAGTCATTTCAATGCAAACAGGAACTAATGCCGTTGAACTAAAAAATGGACAGCAGCAATGTGATACAGATCCAGTAAACCGTAACAAAGTTTTTAGTGAAACCTTGCTTGAAAAGGCAATTTCCGCCCAATACGCAACAGGAATTGTGACCACAACTCGAGTGACGCATGCAACCCCTGCATCGACTTATGCTCATATCTGTCACCGTGATGCAGAAAATGAAATCGCTGCACAATTGGTACCGAGTAAGATAAAAGCAGATCGATATAGCAATTACAACACGCGTTTAAAAAATGGAATTGATGTCATTCTTGGGGGAGGGAAACGCCACTTCCTGCCAACAGAGTCTGGAGGGAAACGCCAAGATGGTCGTAATCTCTTAAAAGAACTTAAAAAACAGGGCTATCAAGTTGTTGAAAATCGTAGTCAGCTGAACAGTTTAGATCCTGCAGATCAGCGCAAAATCATAGGCCTCTTTAATGACTCCCACTTAAATTACGATCTAGACCGTCAAAACAAACAGATAAATGAACCTAGCCTGAAGGAAATGACCTTAATAGCTTTACAGAAGCTTTCATCTAATACCAAGGGTTTTTTTCTGATGGTTGAAGGCGGGAGGATTGACCATGCATTGCATGATACCAATGCAAAACGAGCACTTCAGGATGTGATTGCTCTAGATGACACACTACAGGCAACCATTGATTTTCTGAAAATTAAAGATCCTCTGCTCGAAAATAGTTTAATTATCATCACTGCCGACCATGATCACACGCTCATGTTGAATGGCTATGTAGAGCGTACCGGCCCTTATCTGCCAAGACAGCAAACTAGTGTACTCGGACTTGTAAAAAACCAAAATGGATTAACACGAGACATTAATGGTAATCCCTATCCAGTCATTAGTTTTGGCAATGGGAAAAAGCGTCCAACTCTAAATCGAAATGATGATTCGGTAACTCAATTACGTGATGATGATGAATGTCGTCCTGTGATGAATACCTCATCCTATACATTTAGTTATACACCCTCCTATCAGGGATGGTGTACAGGTGCAGCTGCAGATGATTTTCAGCAGGAGGCCGTTATCCAAACTGGTTTTAAGGATTCTGAGACCCATGGTGGCACAGATGTTTTTCTAGGGGCAATAGGTCAAGGTTCAGATCAATTTTCAGGTAGTTTGGAAAATATAGACGTCTTTTTTCGACTTAATCAGATTATGGGATTTGAGAAATGAAATCTAAATTCAGTATGTTGTTGATTTCATTATGTGGCTGTACATCTGTAATGGCTGATCCACCATCTAATACTCCTGCAAAAAATATTATCTTTTTTCTTGGCGATGGGATGGGACCTACGACAGTAACCGCAAGTCGGATTTACGCAGTTGGTGAGGCTGGTAAGCTTACAATAGATCGCCTAAAACATAGTGCTCGCATTAAAACTTATTCTGAAGATGCACAAACTACAGATAGTGCTCCATCTATGGGTGCCTATATGACGGGCTTAAAAAACAAAAATGATGTGATTTCCATGCCTACAGGCACTCTCGCAAAAGAACCCAAAGATTTAAAACTTGCGAATGGTCAGAGTATTCATAACGCCATTAATTTATGCCAACCTCGAATACCTGAACAAACAGTTCCATCTCTTTTAGAGTTAGCAATACAACGAGGTAAAGCGGTTGGTGTGGTGACCACTGCAGAGTTAACCCATGCAACGCCTGCGGCAACCTATGCTCATATTTGTCATCGTGATGCAAAGTTTGATATTGCAGTACAGGCAGTACCAAATGGATTGGGGTATAACCCAAAACTTAAAGAGGGGATTCATGTACTCATGGGGGGTGGTCGTAACCATTGGACACCTTACCATGCTATCAACAATCCTCAGGGCCGTGCTGATCAACGACATTTAATTCAGGAAATGCAAACTCAAAAGTATCAATATGTAGAAACAGCATCAGCCCTTCAGCAAGCTAATCCTAATCAAAAAATTCTGGGGCTATTTTCAGCGACGTCTCATCTGCATTATGACCTAGATCGAATCAACAAAAATATTGTGGAACAACCGAGTTTGTCTGAGATGACTTTAAAATCTATTCAAATGCTTGAAGCACAGTCTAAGGGACGTGGATGGTTTTTAATGGTGGAATCGGGACGTATTGATCATGCTTTGCATGCCAATAATGCCAAACGCGCATTACATGAAACTAAAGCTTTTGATGATGCCATTCATGCAGCTATACAGCAGGTAGATCTCAGTAATACCTTAATTGTGGTCACTGCAGACCATGATCATGTCATGACTTTTAATGGGTACAATGCGCTAACAGGAAAGACCACGCCAAATCAGCCAGGTATTTTAGGTTTAAATTATCACTATAAAATAACAACACAACCAGATGCATTAGCTAAAAAAATGGCAGATGGCAAACTACATGCTCCTTCACTTGACGTGAATGGTAATACCAATACCGTCTTAGTTTTTGGCAATGGTAAGCGGCAAAGAGAAAATATTCAGCAAAGTGTAACTGAATCTCAGGTATTTGATGATAATTACCAACAAGCTGTTGGTGTACAACTTAATCGGTCTGAAACACATGGGGGTGGTGATGTAATATTATTTGCTGATGGGAAAAATGCTCATTTATTCAAAGGTACTCAGGATAATACCTGGGTCTTTCAACAAATAATCAAGGCGCTAGGGTTTACTGATCATGAATAATAAATGTAAATCCGTATTCAGTTTAGTGTTGATCATTTTATGGATCCCTGTGACTTCCGCGCGCGCTGCTGAACATTTTCAAATTGATTATGAAAACCTACAGCAAGGTCATGATGGTATTACACGAATTGAACGATATTCAAATCTGATGATTCGTGATCAGGGCAACATTCTTATCAAACGTTTAAACAGATTGCCTAGTGACTCTTATAACGATATAGGCAAGCATCAACATTTTGATATTTCAAACATGTCCATCTGGGTAGCTAAGCAGCCTAGAACCAAGAATTTGACCATTCAATTAATTGACTTTGATGCAAATCAACGTATTCATCTTCATGAGATTAATCAGGAAATTTTGGGCTTTCGTAATTGTTGGGAGTGTTACTCCTCTCTTTTACCACAATCAACAACACCGAAGAACAATATAAAAAATGAGTACATTCATCTAGACTATGATAGTCAACACGATATTGTTACAAATTATAAATCTACCCATCATAAAGGCTATAACTCTTTCCAAGTAAAGCCATTACCATCTCAAGAAATGGATTGGGACAAATTGTATAAACTTAATTTAAAACAGTATGATGACTTTAGTGATTGATCTGTTCAGAAAGCATATATATTTCTATATGTTCAAAAAACTGCAGCCTATAGTGTCGTACAACTCAGTATAGACAGAATCTGTTCGCTCATCAGATTGAAATTGATTGAGTAAATCACCACGGATTTATGAGTCACTAGCGATATTCTTTGTACCGCTCATATCTTCAGTGTTACAGCATCTAATGAGTTTATTTTACAAATGATTTTAGATGCAATTGTGGATGGTATCTAGTACTAGGGATCAATACACCGATCAAGCCGATTAAATGCCCAATACAACTTGATAAGGTTTAAATCCTTCAAGTACAGCTTCAGAAACCAACTGGATAAATGCTTCAGTTTTTCCATAAGCCATCCTTTGATCTAGGGCCTCATAGTAGGCCAATCGGTTTTCAACTGTTATTACACAAGGGGGATAACCAGCTTTAAGCAATTCAAGATTCATCAATAGACGTGATGTACGGCCATTGCCATCAATGAATGGATGAATACCTACAAAATCAGCATGTACTTTGGCTGCACGTTCGATAGGATGAAATTTATGTGCGTCATTACTATACCAATCAACTAGCTGAGCCATCTTGTCATTTAATAATGTGTAATCAGGCGGGGTAGACGTGGCACCAGAGATTAGGACATTTTGTTGGCGATAGCGGCCAGCATTATCATCATCAATATTTTTTAAAATGAGTTGATGGATATTGCGAATTTGCCATTCAGAAAATGGTTCTTCTTTTCGAATAATATCTTCAACGTAATAAATAGCGTTTCTATGGTTAATTGCCTCGAAGTGTTCTCTTAATGCCTTCCCACCGACAGTTATGCCTTCTAACACGACTTTTGTTTCTAGCAATGTAAGTGTATTGCCTTCAATTGCATTCGAATGATAGGTCCATCGTACAATAAGATCTTCTTGTAAATTTTTTACTATAGCTGGTGATAGGGGGCGATGCTGATCTAATTTATTTTTTAAATCATCAATAATTTCAAACATTACCTTGTCCCTGAATGTGTCTAAAAGAATGATACATCAAAAAAGAATATTGAAGAAATGATATGTTATATCATTCCTATTTATGGTGCTTTTAATATTGATATAATCAGTACATCATTTCAAATCCTGAATTAGGATTTGAACAAGATTTCTAAGTGATTCAATACACTAAATCTGATTTGGATCAAAATTTGGTCAATAAATTTCAAATTAGCAATATGAAAAAAGTAAATAATATTTATACGGTATTTTTTACGGTAAAGCTCAATGGACTTTTGTTTTTATCAATATAAAACAATATGATAGCAGCAGATTTCGGTGCGCGCTGAGCGCACCAAATTAGTATATAAGCATTGAACTGTAATATAAAAAATAGTTGAAAAGTATATAAAAAATTAAGATAAACATTCGATCTTATTTGCCATAGCCTGATCACGTTTTTCAGCATATAAAACTCACATATTTTAAAACTGAAAAATCTGAGGGCAGCTTCGTGGGCTATATCGTTAAACTCATTCCAGAAAACTTATATTTTGTTCCGCATGATAATGAAATTGGTACCACGGAATTTCGCAGTAAAGCCGTCGCAGAAGGTTTGTTCTACGATTATGCTGACGCAACAGCAATGGTAAAGCTATACAATAAAGAAATGCTGCAAGATGTTGATTATGAAATTGAGTTAATTGAATAATCGTCGACTTCTTATTATTTGAAAGTATCGCCAAGTTATGCAGAAGCTAATCGCAAAGCTGGAGCTTTTAACCGCATAAAATTATGCCGTAACTGAAAATTAAATCAATTGAAATTTTGCTGTGTGAATGTGTTGAAATGTAGTGGGCTATTGCAGCAAAAAATAAGTTTCACTATATTAAAACTACAGTAGGTCATTCAATGTAATAGACGCTACGATGCAGTTGGACGGATCAATGACAGCTCGTTGAGTTTGTAACTCTTGTTCAAACAATAAAATCAGCACTAGCCTTCCAACATAAAAAAACTCGCAGCAATGCGAGTTTTTTCTGTGCTAGAATGAAAAACAAGCAAATTTACTGTGGTTTTGTAAGTTGTAAATAAAATTTTAAAAAATATGTGTTTGAATTTATTAGATAATTTAAATTTAGTTTAAAAAAATACTACATTGTCAAACAATCTAACAACTCACTTTTTTAAAAAATTTATAAGCTATGGTATAAAAAATTTCCGTCAAGAAAAAGGGAACAACAATGACGCAAATCATCGATATTAAAGTTAAAGACCAGTTTAGCCATATTTACGAAGCAAAAGCATTGCTACGTAATATCCCAGAAACTTCATTGGCAGCGGGTTTGGCACTATTTCACAAAATTGAACACATTATTGTGGAAGGTGAAGTGATTTTACCAAGCATCGAACTTTTGTTTGAAAGCCGCGAGTCTGATAGTATTTTCCGTGTGTTGGAGTAAATATTTGTGAGACTACTTTATTTTTAGAAAAGCTCATTTCGATGAGCTTTTTTGTGCGCAGGATTTTTAAAGCACACGTAAATAAAGTGCTCATTAAGTGTAAAACATATCGCTTTAAACCGTCTGATCTTCTACAAGTTGGATATTTACATCGTATTTATCAAACTCTTGAATAATTTTTTGAATGACCGCTTGCCCAATGTCATCATCGGGTTGAAAACTCAACTCTTGATTGGTTTGACTATCAAAACATTCAATTTGCAAGATTTGCCAGAGCTGGGCATCTGTACTTTGTTGAATCACTATGCGTCGCGGTTGTAAATGTGCTGAAATTTGACGCGGCAACACATTGGTAATCGCTAACTGTATTTGGCTTTCCTGATCTTTTGGGCTTAAAAAGGTAATCACCCAATTGCCAACTTTACTGAGTTGCATTGGATTGTCATAAGCATCAAACGCTAAAAAAAATGCATGATTCATCATAACCCTGTGCCTCAACAATTCTAGAAAATACTATATCGCTGATTTTTATCAGTCGGGGCTATGCCGCTAAAGTCTTAGCTTTTATAGGGATAATGAATCTAAGGTGTAGATGTGGATTTATATGTGTTTTTAAGGTGTTGAAAAGTAATAAAAATAAATTAATCCATATGTCCCTGAGCATGGTTTTAATTGTTAAAAAGACTTAAAACTAAGTAAAAAAATCTAAGCTTTAAGTCGGATTAAGCTTTTGCAGAGAGTGGTTGATTTGCTGCAAAATCTGATTGAGTGCTTTCGGTGGTAAACGAGTTTCTTGCAAAGAGGTAATCCATTGCATTTGGCAGAGTTTTAAGCTGCGAATATCCTGCGCTTGTAAAATTCGCTGAATCAGTTGTTTTGCCATTAATCCACAATGACGCTGCAAAGTATCCATCATGAGAAATTTTACATCTTCAAAACTCAAAGCGGTAATTTCAGGCTGTATTTCTGCTTGGGGTTCCGGTTGTTCAGCGGGCTGTTCTGTATTGATGGCAGCTGCAACACGTGCTTCTAAATATGCAGGAACTGAATTTACTTGAAGATGTTGGGTGTGGATTGGTTCTGCCAAACTTTCAGCATGCGCTTGCGGGGTGCTGCTTGCAAGTTGGCTATGAATTTCTGTGTGTAAAGTGGTAGATGATGGCTCTGGCGCTTGTTGCAGCAAAATCTCAGCCGTTTGCTCTTGGTGTCGCAATGTGTCTTGCTCAAGCGCAGCAGGGGCAATTAATTGCATATCTAATAGCTGTTCAATCAATTCAGGTGGTGCAAGACGCTGCTTGAACTGATCTCCGAGTAAATCAAAATCTTCAGTACCAATCAGTACCAATAAACGACGTTGACGTGCATTTAAATCACGTGTGCGCTGTTGTAATGCATCTAGACCGAGTTGAGTTTTTTGATAATTAAACATGTGCCTTAATTTATTTCCCCAATAAATTAAGGCACAGCATAGACTTTGAAAATTACAATAATATGAATAATTTATGACAGCTAAATGCAATAAGATTCACTTGAAACATTTATAAAGTCAAAATGCTGGTATTTTCGAGCGCCTTGCGTAAGTAAGGATCTAAATCTTCTTGTCTTAATAACCATTGCACATAATCGGCAGGAAGGTCAGCAATTGCCGTACCACGATGTTTACCAAAATTGATAATTTGTGGAATACGTGCTTCTTCTGAGGCAGTGTAGAGTTCTTCAATACTTTGAATTTGTAATTGATGAACTTCGTGCATCAAAATATTGGCCGTTAAAATAATATCCATATCGGCACGATGCGCTTTTTTAATCATATCACGCGCTTTTTCGCTGCCTTTGGTAATCATATAAATTAAAGCTGAAATATTGTGTGCTTCAGCATTCGGCCATACACGACGTGCAAGTGCTAAAGTGCAAATGGCTTTAATTTTAGAAGTATCCACACCACATTTTTCTAAAGCGCGAATATCGTAATCAATATTATGCCCAATGATATAGGTGGTTTCGGCAGGTAATTCAAAACTGCTGTAATGCGGTTGATCAATTAAATCCGATTCTAAAATATGATGCACCGCCATCGCTGCGAATGAAATCGGCTCATCGACTTGATATAACTGATCGAAAATTTTACTTTTATCTAGACTGATTTTGCCATCTTGAATTTGAATGGGGGCGTAGGCAATCTCAATGGGTTGTCCATTTAAAGTATGGGTTTCAGTGTCGAGAATAATAGCCTGCATGTCCTGATTCGCTTGCGTCATTCAATAAAAATGCAATCTAACATTAGCCGCTGCGTATGACAAATTGAATTGAAATTTAATAGACAGCTGTATATGTGATCAATTTACTGATTTTTACCGTAAGTGTTTAATTTTAAATAAAATACATTTGCATATTAATTGTTGAAATCTTGCCTGATACGATAAAAAAGCGTACAAATAAAGATTGCGAAGGATGCAATTAATAAGAATATGAAGACAAGGGTAAGCAAATGAAAAAAATATGGTTAAGCGTGGCTTTGGCCAGCAGCAGTTTGTTTTTAACCGCCTGTAATGATGATCATGACGATACGAGTGTTGTGGTTGTTGAGGATGGTATTCCGAAATATAATTTTAGTGCCCCAGTCGTGAAAACAGAGCTTTATCGGGATCAGGGTGAAAATGCGAATAATCTTTTAAATGCAGTGAGTTCATCTAAAACATTGATGACATATAAAATGTTAGGTGTAAATGGACAGGAAACTCAGGCAACTGCACTTGTTTTTACCCCTCAAACAGTTAAACCTGCGGGCGGATGGCCACTTGTAGTTTGGGCACATGGCACAACAGGCGTGGCAGATGCGTGTGCACCGAGCCGTCAAGGTTTAAATGGAAATGAGTACTTCATTGCTAAACTATTGGCAGCAGGTTATGCCGTTGTTGCACCCGACTACGAAGGTTTAGGCGAACCGAGCGGTAAAGAATTACACCCATTCTTAAATTTAAAAAGTGCAGCTTATTCGATTACAGATGCTGTTGTCGCTGCAAGCAAGCTTTTGGGTAATACTGCAGAAACGCGCTGGAGTGTAGTTGGACATTCACAGGGTGGACATGCGGCTTTAGGTGCAGCGCAGTATGCATCGCGTGCGCAGTTAAATTATAAGGGTGCCATAGCTATCGCACCTGCATCAAATTTAGCGTTGGTATTGGCGGGTGGTGAACAAAAAGCAGCTCAGGAGCCAGATGTAATAAAGAAAGTACAGACACTTGTACCATTAGATACGTTTACTGCTCTAATTGCTGCGGGGCTAAGAAATACTGCTCCAACCTTGAAATATTCTGAAATATTTGTGTCACCAACAGATCAACTTGCTGCTCAGGCAGAGTCAATCTGTTATGAGGCATTAGGTGGGAGTATGCTTCAGCCAATGCGAGAGCACGCACAGACTTATGGAAAATTGGATGGTTATCCACGTACTCAACCGAATTTCATGACGACCATCCCTGAAGTTAAAGATTTCTTAACCAATGATTCACAGCCATTAAAAGTGAAAATCAGTACGCCTATATTTATTTATCAAGGAACGGCTGACCCAACTGTACCGAAACAAGTCACGGATTACTTGGTTCAGTCAGCTCAAGGGATGGGAACTAAAATTCATTACGTCACTGATCAGGATTTACCTGTAGAGCAAAAATGGAACCATGGTACTGTGTATGTGAATAATATGGATGAGATTGTCAAAGATGTTCAATCACTAATGCCTATTCAATAAGTTGTTGAATTACGATAAAGATTGATTTGACCTAAAATAGCTCGTGTTTTATCTGAAACATGAGCTATTTTTATGTAAAACTGAGCAAAGTTCATTCTCTCAGTTCACAAACTTTATGCTACAATACGCGCCAATCTTAGCACGGCTTAAAAGCCCTAAATTAATAGGACCTCGCTAATGTTTGCCAATATTTCTATTGCCGAATTTGATCCAGAATTAGCTCAAGCGATCACCAATGAAGATGCGCGCCAAGAAGCTCATATTGAGTTAATTGCTTCTGAAAACTACTGCTCACCTGCAGTAATGGAAGCTCAAGGTTCAAAACTTACCAATAAATATGCAGAAGGCTACCCAGGCAAACGCTACTACGGCGGTTGCGAATACGTAGATATTATTGAACAATTGGCGATTGACCGTGCTAAAGAACTCTTTGGTGCAGATTATGCTAACGTTCAACCACACGCTGGTTCACAAGCAAACTCTGCAGTTTACTTAGCTTTACTTAACCCAGGCGACACTGTGTTAGGTATGAGCTTGGCACATGGTGGTCACTTGACTCATGGTGCAAAAGTAAGCTTCTCAGGTAAAACATATAACGCTATCCAATATGGTTTAAACCCAGAAACTGGCGAAATTGATTACGAAGAAGTTGAGCGTTTAGCGCTTGAACACAAACCACGCATGATTGTTGCGGGTTTCTCTGCGTATAGCCAAATTGTAGATTGGCAGCGTTTCCGCGACATCGCAGACAAAGTTGGTGCTTATTTATTTGTAGATATGGCACACGTAGCAGGTCTAGTGGCTGCTGGTGTATATCCGAACCCTGTGCAAATTGCTGACGTAACGACTACTACTACACACAAAACATTGCGTGGTCCACGTTCTGGTCTAATTCTTGCGAAAGCAAACGAAGAGATCGAGAAAAAATTACAATCTGCTGTGTTCCCTGGTAACCAAGGTGGTCCATTGGTACACGCAGTTGCAGCAAAAGCAATTTGTTTTAAAGAAGCAATGGCGCCTGAATACAAAGCGTATCAACAACAAGTTGTTAAAAATGCGCAAGCGATGGCTGAAGTTCTTATTGAACGTGGTTATGATGTAGTATCTGGTGGTACGAAAAACCACTTGTTCTTGCTTTCTTTAATCAAGCAAGATATTACAGGTAAAGATGCAGATGCATGGTTAGGTGCTGCGCACATTACTGTAAACAAAAACTCTGTACCGAACGATCCACGTTCTCCATTTGTAACTTCTGGTATCCGTATCGGTACTCCAGCGGTAACTACACGTGGTTTTGGTGAAGCAGAAGTACGTGATCTTGCAGGTTGGATTGCAGACATTCTTGACAGCAAAGGTGACGAAGCTGTAATTAATACTGTAAAAGCAAAAGTTGAAGCTGTTTGCGCGAAATTCCCAGTTTACGCAAAATAAGCACAGCCTTGAGAAAAGCCCCTCAAGGGGGCTTTTTTTATGGATGTAAAAAATTGATTTTTCGTTCAATAAGCTGAATTTCTGTTATAACTTAAGCGTATTGAATATGATTGTAGGCAAGCTGATGATGACAGTATTGTCGGAATGACAGGAATAAAAGTAAATGATTAGACCAAAGATTATTATTTCAGAACAAGATTTGCACCGTTTGGAAACGATGCTTGAGCATCAACCTAAATTGACGCCAACGATGCAACATCTAGAAGATGAATTGGCACGTGCTGAAGTGGTTGCGCCACAAGATGTACCGAATAATGTGGTGAGCATGAATGCCCGCGCATTGATTACCATTGCACCTGCAAAAGAACCGACTGAAATTACCTTGGTTTATCCGCATGACTTTAAAGGTGAGAAAGGGCAGGTGAATGTGGTTGCACCTGTCGGGACTGCCATTTTAGGTTTAGCTGAAGGTCAGGAAATTGAATGGCCACAGCCCGATGGTCATATGATGAAAGTCAAAATTGAGAAGATTTTGTATCAGCCAGAGCGTGAAGGCGATTATTTATAATCTGTTTATCATCCTGCGTTAGGAACATTGAAAGCCATGTTGATCATGGCTTTTTTATCAAATGGAGCGTAAAACTCTGTCCTTCAGGTCAGAGATATAAGCGACACGACATAAAGTGTCGTTTGATTTAACTAAGGACTATTTTCCTTGAGTTTTGATTGTTAATATAAGTACATGAAAACCCTTA
>NZ_NOZT01000043.1:0-32729 GCF_002412355.1 Acinetobacter sp. YT-02 | reverse complement strand
TCTAATGATTCTATGAATACACCTAACTTTTTCAACTAACTACAAATGTGTTGCACTTGGGATTTGAATCTGCGATATTAAAATTTCGGAAAATAGAAAGTAACTTAGACCAGTGTTGATCATTCAGCATTGTACGAGGCATAGCGAGAAGTAAATTTGGTTTGGCGATTAAATTTTACTTTCTCGCTATTTTTTTGAACAGAAAATGTCAACAGACCCTAAAGAATAGCTATGGATAAATCATCGAATCTTTAACGTTTAAATGTGTTCACTATCCGTTTATTTAAAATCATCAACAATAAAAAACCCCAATCTTTCGACTGGGGTTTTTAGAATTTGGCGGAAGCGGTGTCCGTCTAACAGTAGTCCTAAGTAATCCCAGATAATATTATAAACATATATTTTTCAATTATTTAATATTTTTATTGTCCTAAGTCATCTTGTCTAATCCTACGATTTCCAGTATTTTATGAGGGGTAGGTTGTGGGGTAAATCAAGAAATGCCAAAGAAATCTAAAGAGCTATCTGCACTCAGTGTAGCAAAAATTAAGAAGACTGGGCGACATACTGTAGGGGGCGTTGATGGCCTTTGCCTGAATATTGAAGGTAACTCCCGTGTCTGGATTTTGCGTGCAGTAGTGGGAGAACGTCTGGATAAAGATGGGAAGTTAAAACCACATCGCCGTGATATTGGAATCGGTCCCTACCCTGAAGTTTCTTTAGCTGAGGCCCGTGCCAAAGCAACTGAATTAAGATTACAAATACGAAGTGGCATTGATCCAATTGCTCATAAACAAGAACAACTAGAAAAGCTGTATGTTCAGAAACTTCGTGACAAAACATTCCTTGAGTGTGCAAAAGTCGTTATTGCCAATAAAGCCCGTGAACTGAAAAATGAAAAGCATATTGGACAGTGGACTTCTACATTAGAAACCTATATTTACCCAACTTTAGGTGATATCAGTATTGGTACAATTACTAAAGTCGATATTGCCGAAGTTCTTAGATCTATCTGGATTGAAAAGAACGAAACAGCTAAACGTATTCGTGGTCGTATAGAAACCATTTTTGATTATGCTAAGGCCATGGGATATTTTGTTGGTGATAATCCTGCTGAATGGAAAGGTAATCTTGAGCCAATCTTAGGCAACTTAAAGCGGGAATCGCGCCCTCACCCATCGTTACATTATAATCAAGTCTCTGAATTTATTCACCACCTGAGACAGAAAAAAGGAATTTCACCTAAAGCGCTGGAATTTACAATTTTAACTGCCTGTCGGTCTGGTGAGATCTTTGGGGCTAAATGGCAGGAAATTGATTTTAAGAATAAAGTTTGGATCATTCCTAAAGAGCGCATGAAAGCAGACAAAGAACACCGTGTTCCGTTGTCTCAAGAGGCAATCGCTTTGCTTGAATCAATTCAACAATATAGCCGACCACAAGACTTTATCTTTCCTGCCCCTCGTGGTGGCATGCTTTCTGACATGTCATTAACCACATTAATTAAACGTATGCATGAACAAAAACTTAAAGAAAATGGCTTAGGCTATATTGACCCAAAACAGAATCGGGGGATTACAACACATGGCTTTCGCTCTACATTCCGTGACTGGTCGGCAGACAGAACCGATTATCCTCGTGAAGTCTGTGAGCACGTGCTTGCCCATAAATTGCCAGATGAAGTTGAAGCTGCTTATTTACGTGGAGCTTATCTTGAAAAACGTAAATCTTTAATGGCTGATTGGGCTAAATTCTGTAGTACACAGTTTTATTAGACTGCATTCGTTAAAAACGAAACTAGACAAAAATATTTTCTATATCAGGATAAATCAAAATAAACGCTGGACGCACCTCATCAAAGGACTCTGTTTTGTTGTAAATTACGTTTAGTTTTTTTGAAAATTCACACAATAAAAATACCCATTCAACTACAACTCACCCCTGTATATTTACAGGATATTATATTCGTGTATATTAATGATATATCTAATAATTACCAAAAAGTCCGTACTGAAATAACGCATAAGTATGTACACTTTGGATCGGAGCATGTAGGCTAAAATTTACAAGAATAATCAACCAAATTATTAGGATAGAGAAATCATGGATACCGTAGTGGAACATTCTGAAAATACCACGGTAGGGGATCAAATCAAAATCGTATATGACCTGGAAAAGTATATATTTGAAAAAATCTACTCTACTCCACCCTTCAATTTCAACAAGTCTATCAGGATGGCCGTTGATTTCGAAATGCTTAAAACAATAATATATGCATTACACGATGAAGGGCTATTTAAAGAATCGAATGAAGATCGAGTAAAAAGATTATGTAAGGATCCTGTCCAAGTACCTATTACTTGTAAAAAAGGTGATAATAAAGTTGAAAAACTGGACTTTGAATATTTGCCTAAACATTATCATGAAATCATTTCAGACATAAAAAGCTATCGTTCCGCCATCGAAACTAAAAATCATACGCAAGCAAAAATTATATATAAAAGCTTACTCCAGCAATACTCAAAACATCGTGATTGTTACGTAGTCGAATTATTACCTGAAAGCCTTCAAAACACGATCGATAAAATTCAACTCAGCTATCTTTCACAAGAACCTGATGAAATCAAAGAAAAAGCTTATATCGACTTTGTCAAAGAATTTATCAAGAGATACGAATATGATCATGTGAACCGTACCGGGTTTGTCGGAGAGTCAATATTCTGAGAGACTATCCCGATGACAAAACCAAACTATACCCCCGAAATTAGAGAAAGAGCGGTTCAATTACTAATTGAATCTGAAAAAGATTATCCTTCTACTTGGGCAGCAATCACAGCTATTGCTCCTAAAATCGGTTGTACTCCTGAAACATTGCGTGTTTGGTATTTAAAGCATCTGGATCAACTAAATCCTGCCAAAGTACAACAGATATCTGACCAAGAAAAAATGAAGCAAATGGAACGTGAAATTAAAGAATTAAAACGTGCCAATGAAATTCTACGCAAAGCAGCCGCTTTTTTCGCCCAGGCGGAGCTCGACCGCCCACACAAATAATGGTGGATTTTATCCATAACAATAAAGATCGATATGGTGTTGAAGCGATTTGTAGAATTTTACCGATTGCACCTTCAACCTATTACCGAACTTTAGATCTCACTGAAAATCCAGAACATCGAGCGAAACGAGATCTACATGATGAGTATCATGCTGAACAAATTAAACGAATTTGGAAAGAAAGTTCAGGTCGATATGGTGTACGTAAAGTTTGGCAAAAATTGAAACGTGAGGGTTATGTTATTGCACGCTGTACAGTTGCTCGATTGATGCAAAAGCTAGGTATACAAGGTGTTTGGCGTGGTAAGAATAAACAAACCACCCGTAACCGAGATGACCAAAAACGGGCAGATGATTTAGTGAAACGTAATTTTAATGCTGATCATCCAAACCAACTATGGGTGGGTGACTTTACGTATATTCAAACTCATTCAGGCTGGGTCTATACCGCATTTGTTATTGATGTGTTCTCACGAGCAATTGTTGGATGGAAAGTATCTACACGGATGAATACAGATATGGTGCTTGATGCATTAGAGCAAGCATTGCATGATCGAGGCATGCCAAAGAATGTGATTCATCATTCCGACAGAGGTGTGCAATATCTTTCCATTCGCTATACCAATCGTTTAGAAGCAGCAAATTTACGAGCATCAGTCGGTACAACGGGTGATTCATACGATAATGCTTTGGCTGAAACGGTGAATGGCTTATACAAAACAGAGGTGATTGAATATTTAAAAGCAGATTGGCAAGGTTTAGCAGATGTACAACTTGCGACACTAAACTGGGTAGATTGGTTCAATAAAAAGCGTGTACACAGTGCACTGGGTTATGTATCGCCTTTTGAGTTTGAAGCAATGTACTATGATAAGATTAACCCGTTAGGTCAGGTGGCTTAACTTAAATAAAAAAGTCTCCGACAAACCCGGTACGGTTCAATGTGTTTCTTTGGAATGCGTTAAATTTTTCAAGACAGGATCAGAATACGCTCAAGGAATTGTCTTTTCTTTCATTTCGATTCATTGGTCCATTAAAAAATAAGTTTGCTATACGCCAACTGAATTCGAAGATCCAGTCCCTGAAACCCAAAAAAAATATACTGTTCGAACAACTTATGGAGTATCTGGACAAAAAAGCGACAGCATATGTACGTGAGATTTTAATCCAAATGTATGATCAAAAAGAAAAAACATATAAAAAACAACAAGGAAATATTGACAAACTTTTACAAACTTACTTTAAAAAATATCAGACAAAGATATTAAACAGGAAACAACAGGTTAAAATTATTGCTAAGATTAAAACTAAATTTAACCCTCAAATAATACAAATATTAGAAGACAAACAAGAGAAAAAACAGCAACAGCTTGCTTTTAAAGTGCAACTGCAAAAGCACATTGTGCGAAATCTGACAAATTCGTCAACAGGAACTATAAGCAGTGAGCCTGTATATGACCCGTACTTATTTACTCCTACTGCATCTATCCATGACGCAAATGCTCTAACTGAACTTAAAACAAAAGCCACCCGAAATAAATCTGCTAAAAAGCAGAAAGGTTTTCAGACTCAGGAGCATCCAACTACTCAGCCTAAAAGAAATTTTATTGGTGATACTAAAAGGATGCTAAAAAAGAATCATGAAATCTATCAGTCTTTGAAAAACCTTCTAAATGATTAAGTTCATCATTTCACACTGAGAAATATATTGGCTCCACGCACTTCCTGCATCAAGTGCATTTTCATTCAAGTACCGTCTATTCGTTGGTTCAACACCTTCCTGATTGACCCAAAGCTATAGAAGGAAATTTAAATGTCTACTATCCAAAACACAATTCAAATGCTGCGTCTAACTGAGCTGATTAAACTCATCGGTTTATCTCGGTCGTCTATTTATGACCGACTGAACCGACGGTCTAAACGCTACGATCCTAACTTTCCCCGCCCGTTGAAGCTTAACAATGCCTCACGGTGGTTACTCTCTGAAGTTGAAGAGTGGATTGAAAGTAAAATTTCAACACGTAATCAAGGGAATACTGAGAGCTAACGCTGTACTTGTAAATTCAAAACATAATGCAGCTGTGCAATGCATTCTGAAATTATAAGTATGGCTAGGCTATCATTTTAATTTTCAATGAATTACGGTCTTATATATTTACTATTACTCTATATCTATAAATCAAAGAATATTCTATCTATTTATAGATGATCAGTAGTTTTAAAGTATTCAGATACATCAATACTCATATGACCATATAGGTTGTTGGTGTATAGACGTACTGGTGTAGTAAATATGACTAAAACTCATCCTAAGTTAACTTAACCAACTTACATCCCATCATGGATACTGCGCTAAACAGTATCCATTGGATGCCTATACCCAGAATACTGATCACAGTTGCGCTTTTAACTTTAAATCGAGTTTAATTTATATGCGCATTATAAATGTAAATGCTGGTCGACATATGGGAACACATGACCAATGGCTCCAGCAATTTGAAACCGAACTGCAAATTACTCCAGTCAACGATGGTTATAAAACCACCTTTTTAGTAAATTCACAGGATAACATCCTAGCTCCTGCTATAGGGAAAGCTAAACTGGTCAAACAGTTCAAAAAACGTAACTTCCCTGAAGTCACAACTGAAACGAAAAGACTATCGAATGGTCGCTATGGCTTTGCCGTCAAACACCCTGCTCAAATGAGTAATTTACCTTCTGATATTGCAGAACTTATAAACTATTCTACGCTTTCAGACATTATAAAGGGTCTTGACATTCAAGCATTTGATTATGCACTAAGCCAGATGTCAGAGGATGAATTAGATCTTCTACGTAATGGCACACCTTTACCTTCCAGTCTAAAGGAGAATTTGCTCCCGTACATTAATGCAATAAATAAGTTTATTCGATTAATTCGTGCCTTTTTTCGTCGCCCGAACATCAGACGCAAAGTTTACGATGAGCGGAAGAATCTGAAAAAAAATAAGTCTCGAATGATCGAAATGTTCAACTCTTTAATTGAACGGTATTCACGTGTGGTCGTTGTTCGACTTGATTTATATCTCAAACATAAACCTGAAACATTACTGCAAACCTGTTTCAAAGCTGAAGATTGTTTATCTAAAAATGATTTTGATGCATTTAAAAAGTGTGTTGAACAACTATTAGAAAACAAGCGGCATAATCCTGTGTTGAAACAAGCCATCGGTTATATTTTTCGTTTTGAATATACGCCAAGACGTGGATTCCATCTGCATACATTCTGGTTTTTCAATGGGAATAAAAATCAGGAAGACATTAGCCTCGCACAAGGTATTGAGAAACTATGGAAAAAAGTGACCAATGATCAAGGTTATGCCTATATCTGTAATATGCGTAAGCATACTTACGAAAACTGTTTTTTAGGCACGATTGAATACAACCAAACGCAGAAAAGAAAGTGGCTTGAAGAGGGTTTTGAATATCACTGTAAAACCAGTCAGTTATTCATTTTCAGCAATATGAAAAAAGGACGACGTTTCCAGATTAGTCAACCTTTGAAATCACAGACTCGTGGTCGTCCGAGAAAAAACCACCTTGATGTCAATACGTTTACGGGAGATGAAGTATGATTAGATTACAGCCTGATGAATCCTATACATCTCTACTCAGTACTCACCATATCACTCAAGCGTATATCCAGCCTTTTATTGGCTATATACCCAATAATCGCCCTCCTGTTGGCTTGGATGATTATCTGAAGTTGTATCTCATGATTACTGAAAATAAGACTTTTAAGATTATCTCCAAACAACCAACTTACGACTATCTGGTGCCTCATGTTTATCTAACGCCCAAGGGTGTTAATTTACTCAAGATTATTCAGGATATTCCGACTAATCCTTTCCTGACAGGTAAATTTTCAGATGTGATCATCAGACCTGAAATAAAGCTGATGGTTGATTTACTGTACAAGCACAGACTCATTGACTTTCCACTTGGATTGTATCAACAGTTTGAAGCAGTTGTTGATGGGTTCTGTCAGGATCTAAAAGTGAGATCTAAAACACGAGATTTTATGAGCTTGAAAAATCACTGGGATTCTTCATTTGGCAATTCTAGAAAGGCTTATAATCGTTTTGAAGAAGCTGTCTTATGTAACAATTCAATGTTTCAGGTTCATTCATTGCTTGTTTCTGCTGAGTTTATGAATGTTGATGATTTTTCAATGGATCAGAGAACATTTAGTCCTGTGACTGTTGAGGATATGCTGCGGGCCACGTCGAGTAAAATTATCGAAGCAGTCTGGGCTAACAATGCTGAAAATCACACTCTAGGTATTTTGTCGAAACAGGAAACGACTATTCGAGGTTTTAGGAGTATTCGGCTCATATTTTTTGTAGCACGCGAAGATACCGACTTTACCCCTTTTGCTGAATCTCAGCTCTATACAGATGTTGAACCTTTTGTATTCCGAGAAGGTAAAACCAGTATTGGGTGGAGTGATATTACCTGCATGAACTCAGGGGTAGAGCCTTTGGTTTATGGTATAGAATCCAATTTTTACGATACAAATCAGAACTACATTGGGATGCGACTTACCACTTTAAAATACAGTTTGATTGGTCCTGAATACTGGGTTCGGTTTAAGTACACCAACACAACGTTTAAAGTCGAAAAAAGTTCATATTAATCAATCGAATTATATTTAAACACACCGCTGTAACCCCGAAAGTTTCGGCTTTCGGGTTATTTCGTCTGACCTTGAGCCAGATAAGGCGCATATATTTAGGAGGTTAAAGGTAAACTATTCAACAAAGCCTTTCGCTCACGCCATTGGGGAAGAAACCGATCCATATACATTACAAAACGATCATTATGATGACGCTCAATTAAATGCACCAGTTCATGCACAAGAATAAACTCCAAACATTCAACTGGTTTTTTCGCCAATTCTAAATTCAGCCATATTCTTTTCGACAATGGATTAGCACTCCCCCAACGGGTTTTCATTTTACGAATACCAATAAAACTTGGTTCTACACCAATTCTAGTAAGTAAAGATGAACAGCGTAAATTAAGTTTTTCCTGTAGTTGCATTCGATAAAATGCTTCTAGTAATTTCTGTTTATTTTGGGTTGAGGTAGTTGCATGAACATACATATCAAGCCGATTAGCATGGGAAAATTCAATGCGATGCTGTCCAGATGTTGCCACAATATTTAAGCGATATTTTTTCCCCCAAACATAATGGCATTCCCCACTGACCATTTCTCGGATTGATTGACGAGATTGATTAAGAAAAGCCGATTGCTGTTTCTTTATCCATGGAATACGACTAATTACCGCCATGCGTATAGCCGTATCAGACATAGTAATAGGAGCAGATACCCTGACTTTTCCATCTGGTGGCAACACACTCAAATGTAAGTTCTTGATTGCCTTATGGTGCAGCTCTACCTCAAGCTCACCAATATGTAGCCATTGCATCACCAATATTCTCGTTGCGCTTTAGCAAGCTCCATGACACTTTGAATATCAATATCATAGCCTTTTGTGTCTTGCTGTATTGCAAATGCAATTTCACGTTCTTTAAATTTATCGCCCACCCAATCTGCCTTTTTAGTATAGCGAATAACACTATCAATCTTTGTGGCTAGTAACTCATCCTTTCCAAAATTATCATATAACGCTCGTTTAGCACTACTATCCATAGAGCTAGGATAATGTGATGTGCTTTTTTCAGGGCGAATAATTTTACTAGATAAATCACGGATATGTTTTAAATATTCTTGATATTCAATGGCTTTTTGACGACGTAATTCTATCAATTCATCTAACAAAACTGACATTTGTTCGTAGTATTTTGGATTCACGGGGTTTTCATCAATAATTGTTTTACGAACATTATTTTCGATAGTTTCAGCCATCGCTTGTTCGTCATTGCGAATATCTTTAGGCAATGCATCCAACGCATCTGCACCTTTTTCCACAATCAACTCTATCAAGCCTAACTCTTCAAAGTCCATCGATACTTCGCTGTCTTCAGCACGAATATACATATCGAGTAGATGACGCATAGCAGGCTCAAAACGTTTCATGTCAAGCAAATCGCCGCTAGCAATTTTGACTTCATCACGCACTTTTTCAAAATGTATGACTTCGGCTCGAATAGTTACAATCTGCTGTTCATTATAGCCAGCCTCTTGCATTTCATTGGCAATATTTGCAAAAGCACGGATGAGCTTCACCACATTTTGATAAAGCGCTAAACGGAGAGCTTCCTTTTCAATGAGTTCATCTTGATTATGCCCTGATTCCCCGCAAAAATAATGAATATAGTCCTGAGTGTTTCGAGGTGCTTTAACAGGCTCACACAATGCCTTGACCATTTCTAAAGCAGTATCTAAATCTAATTTAGCCTGCTGTAAACGGTCTTTTAATAATCCTTCAACGTCGTCCTTATCATAACCATCAAAAGCCTCCTGAGTATAATCAGAAATAGCTTGGTCTATAGATTTAAATAAGTCTTTATAATCGACAATATAACCATATTCTTTATCATCACCGTCCAAGCGATTGACCCGACAAATCGCTTGGAATAAATTGTGATCTGCCATGTGTTTATCAATATACAAATAGCTTGCTGATGGCGCAACAAAACCTGTTAAAAGCTTATCCACTACAATCAATAATTTCATCTGTGAAGGTTCGTCAATAAAACGTTTTTTAACAGATGTCTCAAACTCTTCGACAAGGCTTGCTGCTTCTTCTTCCGTTTTCTCGAAATAATCCGCTAGCATTTTGCGGTAAATATCATATTTAAATAGTTTTTCGGTGAGTCCTTCGCCTGTTTCTTCACCTTTGATACTGGCAGGGGTCGGCTGAAAACTAGTCACAATAGCAACTTTACCAGCCAAATCAGTCTGGCTAAACATTTCGTAAGCCTTACATGCCTGATAGACACTGGAACAAACCAATATGGCATTACCATGCCCATCCATCAAGCGTGGCTTTGTTTCCATATCCAGTAAAATATCATTTACGATTTGCTGTAAACGAGATTTACTTGATAAGACCTTTTGCATTGTTCCCCATTTCTGTTTAAGTTGGGTTTTTGCTAGGCGTGACAGCCCACGAGTCTTTGCTTCAAACCATTCATCAATTTTTTTCTGTGAACTAATATTTTGGTCAATATCTCGTGCTTCATAACGCAAATCAAGAACAACACCATCGGCAACAGCTTCATCAAATTTATAGGTATGAATATAAGAACCAAATACTTCTATTGATTTCTGTTTATCCTTTTTCATCAAAGATGTACCCGTAAAACCAATGAACATGGCTTCAGGTAAAATCGCTTTCATTGCCTCGTGTAATTTACCTGATTGGGTACGATGGCATTCATCAACAAAAACATATACATTACCTTTAGCTTTAAAGTCTTTAGGCATGGATTGTTTGAGCTGTTCAATAAATTCATTCGTTGCAGCATCATCGTCTGCGTCTGAAGAACGACCAAATTTATGCACCAATGAACATATAAGCCAAGGGGTTGGCTGATTCAGTGTTGCAACCAAATCCGCACCACTTTTTGTACGATAAATTTCTTCTTCTACACCAGTAAAGACTTTCTCAATTTGCTCATCCAACTCAGTTCGATCTGTGACAATAAGTACACGGCTATCACTGACATTTTCTCGTATCCATTTAGCTAACCACACCATTGTCAGACTCTTACCTGACCCTTGGGTATGCCAAATAATACCACCCTCTCGTTTGGCAATACGTTGCTTTGCAGCTTCAATACCGAAAAACTGATTATGTCGGCAAGTTTTTTTCACACCCGCATCAAAGACTATAAAATCATGAATGATTTGCAAAAACCGTTGTTTATTACACATTCTACCTAAATGATAATCGAGTTTATGTCCCTCTACGTGATTAGGCTCTTCTTTCCATTCCAGATAATATTTTTCAGGTGTTTCAATCATGCCATAGCGCAATCCTTGCGTGTCATTACCCGCCATCACCAGTTGTATTGTGCTAAAAAAATTACGGATAAAATCTTTTTTTTGATTATCTAAATTTTGTCGAATGCCCTCAGATACATCAACCAATGAACGTTTCAGCTCTAATACACCCAAAGCAATCCCATTGATATATAGCACAATATCTGGGCGTTTTTTATTTTCACCTTTAATATAAACTTCTTCAGCAATTGCAAAATCATTTGCTTCAGGATGATGCCAATCAATGAGCCAAACGGTTTGATTTAGTTCACCAGCACCTTCTTTATCTTTAACTCCGTAACGCAATAAGCGATATACATCTTTATTGGCATAATAAAGTTTTTTGCCTTCACCCAATGCAGTTGCAGTATCGAGTTGGCGCATGGTTCTGTTAATCAAAGCATCACTGATACCACGTTTTTTAAGCCAAGCAATTAAAATGTCGTGTTCAATATTTTTATTGTCATTTCTATCTTGCCAATCGCCTAAATAACGATAGCCTAATTGTTGCTGAAAAAAATGCACCACTCGATTTTGGGTAATGCGTTCACGCTGACCGACTTGGCTCATTTTTTATCCTTATCTAGCGATACAAAACTGTTTTTAAATAATCTTCTGTAAGTTCAAATTCAGGTTCTTTACCTGTTAAGGCTTTAGTCAAAGGTACAATTTTTGTTCTTACGCCCATACCACGATAATCAACATAACCATAATCACGCAAGACCTCCATCACAATGGTATTACGAGGCGAACGCTGACCTGCTTTCATTTTTTCTACAGTCATTGAATTGGGTAATGTGCCTGGGCTAATAATTTCAAGCCGATTTGAATAAGCAGAAACCTCAATTTCTACAAAACGTGTCCAATCACGGTGAGCCAAAGCATTAATCAATGCTTCACGCACAGCTTCAAGAGGATAAAACCACTGTGTTTCTCGTCTTAACTCTATATTTACTTCAGCCGATTGTTGTGAAATAAATGGCGTCATGGCTTGCATAAAACGTTCAATAATGCCCCCATCGATCAAACGCTTATCTCCATTGCTCATATCCCAGCGACCAACCATTGCACCATCAAGAATTTCATCCAAAGCCGTTTGATAGTCTTTATCATCACCCTGAAATGCCATCACTCTTAAACCAGCTTGCTTTAAATAGCGTCGTGGATTTTTACCAAATAAAATCAAACCTGCAATCGTGCAGCAAATATTTCCAGCAGCTTCGGTCAGAAAACCCAATCCAAGTAATCTGGCTTGCCATGCCTCTGTTGATTGTGGTACATCAGGATCACGCAAAATATCTCGAATATAGTTCATCAGACGTGCATCATCTAGACAACTCATATCTGTACGAGGCACAGGCATGACTTCTGTATGTAACATACCACCCAGTTCAAACAGACGCATTTGCTGCTCTCGAGTTGCCAACCGTGAGGTTGTTCCAACACGGATATAAATTTCTTCTTTACCACTATGTCGCAATACATAAGGCTTAGAAATACCAATCGGAAAACTCACGACAGCAACTGTTTTACCATCATCAAGTTTTACCTCTTCGTAAAAAGGTAAAATCATCGGGTGAATTTTACTTTGAAAAACATTCATCACCCATTCTTCAAGGTCTGGTCTTTGTATCCCACTCACCGTGCCATCATCTTCAACACCAAATAGCACTCGCCCACCTTGAAAGTTGGCCATGGCAACCACTTCTTTGGCAAATTGTTCTGGGCGAATATCATCACGTTTAAATTCAATGCCTGAGTTTTCACCGTTGGCAATGATTTCCAATAACTCTGTTTTTAGCATGATCTACTTCCCAGCCCTAAGTAATCTAATAAAACATGACTCTGCCTGAAACTTTATATCACCCCAAGGCATCATTCTTTGCTTAGGATAAGACATATATAGCCAACGTCGAGCTCGTGTTACTGCCACAAAAGCGTTGTTCTTCTCTTCTTCTAACTCTTTAGCTGTCTTAGCCCGATAGTCAGGAAATACTCCCTCACACATACCAATTAAAAATACAATGTCTTTCTCTAATCCTTTCATGGTATGTACCGTACTTAAAGTTAGACCGCCATCAATATCATGATCTGAAAGTTGACCGAGAGCCAAGGCATTTCTAAATGCCGTCAATGAATCCCCCAAACCCTTTCTTTTAAATTTAGTCCATGCACAACTAAATTCATTCAACTCTTCAAGGCTCAATCTAACTTCTTCTATTTCATCACTAAGTGCGCTTTGTTGATTTTCTACTGAAGACTTTAAAGCAATATCAAGCTCTTTTATAAATTTAGGTATATTAGGATTTTCAACATCCAAGCCATCAATTGTTAAGAGTAGTTTTGCCAATAATGCACTGCTTTCCCCCTCAATAGTTTCATCAACCTGAACTGCCATATTTGATAAGACATCTACATCCCACTTCTCAGGTTCTACAATACCTAATACTTGACATAACTTTTTACCGTTCACCCAATCTTTAGGATTTAATTTAATTCGGATAGCACAATCCAGTACCTTACCAAAAGTTGTTGATGGTTCAAGTTGTCTCTCACCTTTTCTTAATGAATAAGGTATTCCCTTGTCTTTAAGAATTGCTTCTAATTTGTGAAAGACAAATCTATTCCGCGCAATCACCACCATTTTATTTAAGGATATTTCTCCCTCAATTTCGGCATGACTTTTTAAATCCAAGAGTTTCCTAATCTCATCAACAACGGCATTTGCTTCTGCTTCTTCTGTATCAAAATCTTTAATTTGCACATTACCATCTAAAGCATACTCAACCTCAGTTTGAGAGTTTGGTCTTAATTTATTTGCTGCCCCAATAACAGCTTTAGTACTTCGATAGTTTTCTTTTAGCTCAAATTGTTGAGGATAAAAATCATGGATAAATTCCTCATTGAGATATCGATCTGATGACCCATTGAATCCATAAATCATTTGGTTAGGATCACCTACCATCAGAACACTTTTGATCACATCACCGCACAATACTTTTATAAACTCATATTGAGTCTTATTTAGATCTTGAGCCTCATCTACGCATATATGCTTGTATTTGGAACGATATATTTTTGCAATCCATTCATGTGTCAATAGTATTTTGTGGGCATATATCAAAATGTCATCATAATCAATGCCACCGCTATTGAGCAATGACTGTTGATAATCCTGAAATTTTTTCCAAATATTATTATTAGGATAGATTGAGGATATACCAGATTCTGTCAGCAATTCCCGTTTGATTTTTGAAAAAATATCCATATATGTTTGAAGTTTTTTTTCTCTGTTTTTCAACTCGTTTGAATCAGAAATATCTAAATACTTATCAACCTCGATTCCATCATCGCGTAGAGATTGCAAAAAGACTTCCATTCTGTCCCGATCTCTATCATAAATATGTAAATCCGTTGGTAATCCAATGGTATGACCATATTTTTCTAAAATACGTTGGGCAACTGAATGAGTTGTAGCAATCCATGCTCTATCTTGTATGTGTTCACTATGAGCCAAACGAGTGTTCATTTCCTCAGCCGCTTTATTGGTAAACGTTAAAGCAATAACACCCTCTTTTTTTGTCGTTTCCAAAATATAACGGATTCGCTCAGTCAAAACTCGAGTTTTACCTGAGCCAGCCGATGCAAGGACTTGAATAGCCCCACCAATAGGTGCTTCAACAATCTGACGCTGAGCTTGGGAAAGATTCATATCAGACTCCAGATTCAATTTCTTTAAAAAGATCAATAATCTTTTGTGGGAACGACTCTTTTGGTAACTTAATCAAATTTCCTGTAATTGCTTTAGCATACTGCGGCTTCTTTTTGTCAATAATCTCAAGGATTGCCTGATTTACCCCATCTTTCCCACTAAAATCTCGTAACACATCTTCAAAAATAGGTTGATTACACGTTGTACATGGTGGCTTATTTGTCTTAATTCGTTTTAATAGTTCTCCATTTTTTTTCTGAATCCATTCATCAATTTTCCCCTCTCCGTCAACTTCACGAATAGTTTGCTCAATTAAGTCATTAAACCCTTGGCTAAATAAGTAGCCCTCAAAATCTGTTCCAGTTAGAATAAATATATTAGATGTATTTTCAACGTCGGTATCGCCAAATATTTTTTCATAATTCTTTTTCAGCGCTTTAATCGTTTCTACTTCACCATCACTAAATACAAATAATGGAATATTTAGATCTTTTGCTAAAATGAAAAATGGGCGATATTTCGCACCTGAGCCATTGACGCCAACAAAATTAATCCCAAGTGCGAATGGGTGCTGTCCGGTATATGCTTCAAATAATTCAGGCAGTGCTTGCTCTTCAGTTTCTCCCTCTGACAACACGATGGCTTTAGAAAATAAAAGTTCACCACGAGAATGGACAACTTCTCTTTTTAGTTTTCTTAAATCATCATCTTCAAAGTTATCTCTGAGTTGATATACTTCAACTGAATTGCCAGTTTTTCTTAATGACCTAATTTCATGTAATTCTGCCAAACCAGCGATATAAGGTGAATGTGTGCTGATAATCACTTGACCCGTTGTATCAATCAACTGCTTATATAAAGTCCGCTGTGCATTGGGGTGTAAATGTGCTTCGGGTTCTTCTGCTGCCAAGATCGGAAAGAATGGCTCTACCTCGTCCTCATGCTTTTTTACCATTAATTCGGTAAATGCTTTTACTGTTAGCATCGAAGCCCAGCTACGAGTTCCCATGCCATGATATTCCATTGAAAAAGAATCTTTATCAGACTCTCCAAAATGCACACTAAACCGTTTAGAAAGATCACGGATTTTCTTTGGGAAAGGAGTCAGTTCTGTTTGACCAGAACCTGCAAATGATTGATTAAGTTTATCGAGATGAGTTTTCAAACTATTGAGATGGTCACTTTTCATAATAGCTTCTTGATTAACTTTTGCAACCATACGCTCTAATTCAGCTACATCATCTTCTTTGTATTCTACGCTAGATAATACACGACCAATAAAAGAAGTCTTTTCCTTTAGCTCATTATGAATATCTCGCTGGGCATCAATCGAAATAAAAGGTGTCGCTTCCAACCTTTTAGTTAATCTATTTTTAGTATTTACTGGAACATCTTGCCAGCCACTTATAGCCGCCCACACTTCTAAATGAAACCGTTCCACGGTGTAACCACCTTTTACCTTGTCTGGTTTCACTCTAGTGCGAATAGCAACATATTGTTTACCATCTGCTTCTGCCTGAATTTTATCCCCAAATTCATTTTGCCATGCCGTAGGAAATTCGTTTACTCTACCACTTTCATTCGTGGCAATAAATCGAACATCAACAGTGATTAACTCCTGACGTTTTTCATCATCTCCAATATGAAAATCTTCATCAGTCAAATAACGAGAATAATCCCCTAGTGCTAACTGTAATGCCTTAATTACAGAAGTTTTACCCGCATTGTTTTGCCCCAATAACACTGCCACTCTAGGCAGTGTTATTTCAATATTGGCTATCCCTCGAAATCCACAAATACGAACCACATCAATTTGAATACTCATGTGTTTACAGTTCCTTGTAATAGCCGTGTTTTCCCCGTCATCAGTTCTTGCATCATGCCTTGTTTGATTTGGCGGGTTTTGCCAAGGCGTTGTTCCAATGCCTGAATCTCTGTGTCCATATCGGATAGGATGGTGGCGATGGCGGTTTGTTCTTCTCTTTTGACTGGAGCAAACAATTGGCATGCGGCAATATCGCCATTTAGGATATGGGTTTGTGTTACCCCATCATCTAATGCGAGAAAATACTTGTGACGATTCATTATGAGTTGAAGGTACTTTGAATCAAAGACGTTTGTTTAAATATACAGACTCGCTGATTTACAGCGTAAACATGGTCCTGATCAGCATAGAAACACTTAGCCAGTGCCTTTCCATTTGGGAGGTCACTCAAGACCATTAGAATATCACCTTTTTTTGCAGCACAATCATTCTGTGAGCAGTATTTGCGAACCTTCCCTTCAGTGGAAACAAATTTTGAATTCACAACAACGTACTCGCCTGATTCCACAACATACGGTTCGTGCGCTTTTCCATGAACAAGGTTTGCAATATCCAATAATGAAAAGACATCCCAATCCTCCGGTATTTCCCCCAACTCACTGGGTTTGGTGCCTTTTCTTGTACCATCTGCATGCAAAGCAAACTGCGGTAAACGAGTTTTACCTGTTAAAAGTTGCTGCATAGTTGCAGTTTTAATCGCTTGTTTTTTGCTAATCAGTTTTTCTAGTTCGCTGATTAAAGTATCGACATCAGATAATGCTGTGGCGATAAGTGTTTGTTCTTTTAAGCTAGGTTTTGCAACTTTAATTTTTAAACAATTTTGTTTGTTCAATTTTGGTTGAGCAGTACCCGAGTTTAATAAAGAATAGTCTAAGCTTTCTAAAAAGTCAGTTAAATAACCAATATCAAAATCATTTTTTGGCTTCATCACATGTGCGTGATTATTAACCCATATTTTACCTGATACTTTAAATGCAAGAGGTAAGTTTCTGCTTAAAATATTTTCGCCATCTTCACCTAACAAAATTAACTCATAATCAAAAATAAAATCGTTTACATAATCAACAATACCTGATGCACCGTAATATGGATAAATACCACTAATTTTTGCTCTATCTCCAGATTTAACAGGTCTTCTTAATCCATCTAAAAAATCTACTGCATTTTGTAATTCACTGATTTCCCAATCTTCAGGAATCGTCCCTATTTCTGTTTGTTTATAACCTTGTGGTATCTTCTCCTCCCTCATAGTGACCACTCCAAACCCATCGCTTTTAAATGCTGAGCTACTTTATCGCTTAAACTATCAACATTTTTGCTAATTTGTGGCAAAGGTTCTGCATAACGCTCATCCAACTCTTTCACTCGATTAGCAAGTTGTTGTGTGACTCGCTCAATTTCCGCTTTAATATTAGCTTTCAGTGTCGCAAGCCATTTATCCTCGACCACAAGGGTTTTAATCGCTTGCTCATCAAGCTGTGGATATTTTTGAAAAACTGCCAGATCCAAAGCATCCTGTAAGTCTTTGACTGCTTTTTTCAATGTACTTTCTTGCTCAAATAGTTTTTGCACCTGCTTTAACACACTGGTTTCTTCGGCATCTTTACTCACTTTTAACCGAACTTTGACCGTAGCAGCCGTGACTTTATTTTTATCATTCAGTGCATCGACTAATAAGCCCTCATCACCACTATGCTCTTCAATAAAGCTCTCCAACTCTTGGCTAATGCTGTCAAGTTCAGCTTGTTGTGTATCAATCTTATTTTGTTCTGCTGCAAAATAACGTGCCACGATCAAAGACGGTGCAATAATTTCAGCTTTGTATTTATCTTTATTGATCACCAGATCAGGACTTTCTTTGAGTTTTTCACCTTTGATGACAAGCAGTTTTTTTAATACTTTGGCAGAGTTCCAACCATCTTGACTCAAAATAAATACATCGTCCTGAATGACGCTATCCCAATAATCCATCAAGATCTGATAAATATCGTATTTACTTAACAATTGCATATCGGCATAACTGTCGAGTAAATCCTCACTGATACGATGAATAATGGCTTTGGGTTGTTCGCCCACTTGAATATTTCCAAGTGCTGCACGTTCACACCAAGCGGTAAATGGCTGCAAACTCTGCTCAGCAAAAGATTTAAATTCAGGGTGATTTAAAATTGTGCTTTTGACTTGCGCCGCCTCAACCAATGACTTTACATAACCCTCTCGATCATCAACAAAAAGCGTTGTGCGAATCGTTGGAAATACTTTCCAATACGCATTTAAGGCTTCGATATCACGCTGTGGAATCCCACCTTGTAAATGAGCCGTTAAATCTTGAATGTCTTCAGCTTCACTGGAATCAATATAACGAGGAATATTCAGGTTATATTCATTATCAGCAATTTCAGCTAAAGTCACCATACGGCTATAACGTGGTAATTCAAGCTGCTTGCTGAATACATCCACCACTTTGTGAATATCTTGACTACGTAAACGGTTTTTATTGCCATCCTTGATAAAGCCCTTGCTGGCATCAATCATGAAAATGCCTGTTCGTGCTTGGGCATTTTCTTTATCCATCACGATAATACAAGCAGGGATTCCCGTACCGTAGAATAAGTTGGCAGGCAAACCAATAATGCCTTTAATATAGCCTTGCTTAATCAGGTTTTCACGAATACGAGCTTCTGCATTACCACGGAACAGCACACCATGCGGTAAAATAACCGCACCTTTACCTGTACTTTTTAAACTTTTAAGAATATGCAATAAAAACGCATAGTCACCATTTTTCTCAGGAGGTACGCCCCACACAAAACGCTCAAATTTATCGTGTTCAGGATTAATCCCACTCGTCCAGTTTTTACTGGAAAATGGCGGATTGGCTACAGCAAAATCAAAGGTTTTAAGTTGCCCGTTGCCATCTTTCCATTGTGGATCGGCAATTGTATTACCTTGCCAAATTTTAGCGGTCGCATTGTCATGCAAAATCATGTTCATACGAGCCAACGCGCTGGTCGCATTGTCCATTTCCTGACCATAAATAGACAAACCTCGTGGAGCTTCATCACTGGCTTTTAATAACAATGAACCTGAACCACAGGTCGGATCATAAACACTAGCATCTTGTGGGGTATCATGACGAATCCCAATAACTTTTGCTAAAATACGAGAAACTTCAGCAGGCGTATAAAATTGTCCTTTTGACTTACCCGACTCGGTTGCAAAGTGACGCATTAAATATTCATAAGCGTCACCGAGTAGGTCATCGCCCTCAGCTCGATTTGATGATAAATCCAGCCCCTCAAAAATCCCAATCAGCTTAGACAAACGGTCTTGCATCTCCTTGCCTTTACCAAGCTTGTCTTCATCATTAAAATCTGCAACATCAATCACGCCTTTCAGATCATTTTCTTCTGCCAATAATGCAATGATTTTATTGATCTTATCGCCAATTTCTTTATCACCTTTAAGTTTAAGCATATCGTCAAAACTCGCACCCTCTGGTACGACAATCATGCTATACGGATTACTTTTATATTTATCAGACACATATTTCATAAAAAGCAAGGTCAACACATAATCTTTGTACTGGCTGGCATCCATACCACCACGTAACTCATCACAACTTGCCCATAAGGAAGAATAAAGTTCTGTTTTCTTAATCGCCATGTTTGTTCGTTTCTCTATGTCATTTGTTCAAATAAATGATTAATTGGATAATCTATTCAAAATTTAGAAAATAGTAGTTTAGCTAAACCACTATTTAGGTACCTTAAATCAATATGCCATTTTGCGGCTATCAAAATCATAAGCTGTCAATAAAGATTCACCCTCTGCGACAACTACTATGCCACCTTTATCTCTCAGTTTTTTAGCCGTTCTCAGTTTACGCTCTAAATCACCAATGGATTGCTCAATCATTTTACGATTAAGCACCCATCTATCACCTTTTGTCTCGCCAAAATCCAAAGTAAAGTCAATCATATCTTTGGTAATTCCACGTTTGGTCATTCTTTTTTGTGCATGGTGGGTTACTTGCATCATAATTATCTCCTCAAACTTCACTCAAAATCTGATTAAAAATTTGTTGAGCTTTCTCATATTCAAGCTGCGCCTGAATAAGCTTGTCACTCTCAGCTTTTAAGTCTAGCTTTGTTTCTTCAATCTCAGAGGCAAAATACTCATTACAGTGTAAATTGTATTTATTTTCCTTAATCTGCTGTAATGAGATGGTTTGACTAAGCTGTGAATCAGTCTCAATCCCCATAACCAAATTACGAATTAAAGTGATGTCTTCTAACATCAATGTCGTCTGCGAACGAGTACGCTGACCTAGAGTTCGTGCATCTACAAAACGCACCACTCCATTAGTGTCTTTGGCTTTATTTAAAACTAAAAGCACTGTTTCAATATTGGTATTACTAAGCAACTTTTCAGGCAATTGTATTACGGCTTCAACCCAACCTTTTTCAATTAATTTCTCTCTTAAAGCAGCATCATAGCCACCACGAAACAACCAACCAGGTATAATTTGCAAAAATGCTCGCCCAGTGTCATTTAGCTGATATAAGGCTTGCTGAATCCATAGACTTTCTGAGGCACTCGATGGTATAGATTTTCCCAAATGAATATCTCTAATGTATGCAGTATTTTCTACCAACTGAGACTGTATTCTTAAACCAAATGGTGGTGTACTCGCTACAATATCAACATTATAAGAAGTTTCATTGTGCGTTAAGGTATCTGCAACCTGTAAATCCACATCTATGTTGGACATTTTAAACAATAATGCAGTAATGCCCACAACCGTTTGATTGATATCCCTTAAAATCGCTTTCTTAGGGTTCAACCTATTCGCAATCATTCCAATCCCACATGCGCCATCATAAAGTACAGCATCAGAACAATCACCTATTAAGGACTGGAATAATGCAATCACCGATTCTGAACTGCTGTAAAAAGACCCTAAAGAAGATGGATTAAGACCAACCCATTCTTGTAAAAGACCTACAATCTGCCGCCCAAATTCATCAGTTGAAGTACATTCACCATAAAAAGTAATAAGAGACCGAAGTATGTCTGAAAATGAATGTGCAGCAGCTTTTAAAACTGGAACATTCACCCAAATTAAATTATGTCTTTGAACAAAATCTTGAAAATATTTCAATATTTCATTTTCACCTGTACTCGATACAGTTTTCACTGCATCAAACTCTGCATATACGCTATAACTCGTTAAACTCAGAATTTCAGGGATTTGATCCACTGATAAAGTTGTTTTAAGTATCTCAAACGTTTTAAATAACTGTTTTTTTACTTCCGCATTAAGATTCATACGGCCTCCTACTCTGCCATTAATTTTTGAATTGCAGCATTTGCAGTAATTTTTTGCTGCATCTGCAATACCTTAAGGCTTTTTAAGGTCTCGATATTCTGTTTAAAGATTTGTGCAATTTTGTTTTGTACTGCTAAATCAGGAACTCTTAAATCAATATCTTTAATTTTTCGAGCAGGAACATTTTTTATTGTTGCACCTGTACTTAAAGAATCTAGTGTTTTTTGACCAAGCTCGCTATTGAGAAATGCAACAATAACTTCTGGTAATACATAGTTCAGGTTAGCCGTTAAAACCAAACAGTTCGGTGAAGCAATTAAGCCTTTGTCAGCATCTTGCTGATTTACAATTGCAGCTCGCATATTTGACCCTCTAGACATCAAAACAATGTCACCAACTTTCAGAACATTATCATGTAATTTTTCAGCAGAAACATACACATACTTCAACTCCGCATCAACAAAATCTAAATCACCTAATTCAGAAATATTAGCACCATTAACCAAACCTACTTGTGCAAGATTATTTACACCCTCATCAGTGGTTTCAAATTGAGCCACACCAACTTTCACACTCAATACATTATCTAGTTTCATCAAAACTCCAAAATAGTTTTATTAGTACGATTTATTAAAGAAATCATAAAACATCACGCTTAATTCGTCAATAGTTTTATTAGTACTTTTTTAAAAGTAGCAAAAAAATAATGAAAGATACTGTTGTACCTTTCATCACTAGTAGCTAGTTCAAAGCCTGCACTGACTGCTGCAACCCTTTCTTAATATCCTGAACATGGCTTAGGTCATGCACTGGTATCTGGTCTTGTTGCTGGTTGTCCTCTGCATAAAACTCCTCCAGCAAATCTAATCCCTCCTCAGCATTCACCTCAAATCGTGCATTACCATAACCCTGCCGTGCCATTTGATCTAAAGCAGCCTGATTAAAACCACACAACTTACTTTACTGATCAATTTCTTTAGCTGTTTGAATCGCCTCTTGTAAATGAACTTCATCCCGTAAAGTCAAATCCACGTAATACACAGGTGTACGATAGCTTTGCGCAGTAGATTTGCCTCTCAGCGTGAGTTGTAAAGGTAGGCATGAAAGCAAGCCATTCGATGCTGCATGGTAATAACTGAGTCGTGCCGCCAAAGTCCGAATGCTGTTAAAACCTGTGGTTCTAAAGATGAATGTGCCCAGTTCATCGGACTCATCTAAATTGACATGCAGACGCCCATAAGGTTTACAGTTTCCGCCTTGTGCTAATGGGCATAAATCAGGGGATGGGCATGGATGTTGTTCTACCCCTTGATTAGTCAGTCGTTGGCAGGTTTCACCATTACCCACACAAACGGGACGTCCTGTCTGACGATCAAATAAACTGTATTCCGCTCGTAGATTCAGTTCAGGATCATTGAAGATCATACGGACTGGGATTGAACGGAGTTTTTGATTGGGTGCTTTAGCTCGAAGTTGTTCATCAAGTGGATGTTTCACCCAACCACTATCCTTATTTTGGATTTGGCTGGTAATGGTGAATTGGTCATCCTTTTCAGGGATGCGCTTGCCATTCTTTTCCACCATTTTACCTATACTGATTCGCCCGAGTATTGGTGGTGTGATTGCTAGACCTTTAATCATGGTGCTTTCCTCTTCTGTTTAAATGAGTTTCAGTGTTTGTTTAAAATGAAAGTGGTATAAAAAAATCCCATGCGCTGTGGCATGGGATATTTAAGTCAAGTGTGGCTTCCATGTAGACTATATGTATTTCAATCACCATCTTGCTTAAACAGTATGTATGGCGATGTAAAATTGTTTGCTCTGTGGAAATTAGTTCAAATTTTTGGTTGTAACTTTAGTAATGTCTTCATATCTAAACTGATTTAGTCCTTTCGTTCCTCCCAACTGACTGCATCTGTTTAAAGATGGAAAACTAATTCTTATATTCATGTATCCTCCGAGGATATGATATCTTTAATTTGAACCCAGCAATTTAAAAGAAAACTCCAAGGATCAGCTGTGAATAAACATTAGTATCTGCTTTACCTAACTGTAAACCACCTTCAGATGAACTCTTCTTCGGATTAAATAATCCAACTAATGGGCTGATAAAGTAATGTTCTTTAATCATCCATCTTGCGTAGATATCCACTTCACTACCGCTATAATCGTAAGCTGATTTATCTATGGTTTTGAAATTATAATAGGCTGTTCCAAGTTCCAGATCCTCTCGAGGAAAGATGCTACCACTTAAGTAATGTACTTTCGTATTGCTGCTGAACGGCCCACCATAATTTGCAGCAACTTCACCTTGAAACCAAGTCCCATAACCACCGTTTGATCCATAAAACAGTGGATCATATTGCTCTGAGAACTGGCTATATCTGTAAGTTAAACTTGGTTTAGTAACCACATCACTAAACTTCCAACTTCCCTGTACATACCAAGCATTTTCTTCTTTATTTTGTTTAGAATCTTGGTATGCATATTCACCAGAGATTTTTAGATTTTCATACCCCAAAGTATTCATAAAACGAATACTTACTGTATCCATATCACGACGATCTTTTAGGCCTAAGAGTTCCGTTAAATGTTCATCTTGATCTAGCCCATGAATCCAAGTTAATCCCCAAACACTACTATCACTCACCTTTTCCAAAGTCATTGCTGCTAACTCTGTCTTAGCTTGTGCTTTGTTATTGGACTTAAGCCAGATTAAATCGCTTCTTACCCCCTCACTTCCACCTAATGAAATTTTTGCAGTCTGTGCAAATGATTTTCTGGCAGCAAGGTAGTAAGCACCACCTCTCGAAATATTTTCGCCAAGGTCGACATTGCCATAATTAAATAAATCACCCAGTATCAAGAACCCCTCTCCGATTTGAAGTGATCGCTTCCCAATAGAAATATCGACACCATCTGTTCCCATTTTCGGTAATAAATTACCAGACTTCCAACCTACATAGGCATTTTCAACATTTGTTTTATGTTCATTACCTAGCGTAACCCCTGCGGCGTCACCATCCCCCCAAGTAGCTGAACTGACCAAATCAAATGCCCCATAGAGCTGACTATCACCGACTAGTTGCTGGGTCAGGCTTGTACCATATTTTGCGTACCCCTCACTCCATGAGGAATTACCTTCTACCTTATTCCCCATCACCGCATAATTCTGGTCACTATGTAACACAGCACCCACCATTTCTAAATTTAAATTAACCTTAAGCCCATCATTGTCATAGACTTCTTGCGCCTTTAAATGCATACACGTTAAAACCATAGGCAAAAGTATTGCCACCCCAACCTTTTGAGGTATTAATTTATTCATATTTTGTATCTCAGAAAGATGGTCAATGAAATACTTAAAAAGATTAACAATGACCATTTTGGATTAGAAAACTTCTAGCGACTTAAACAGTGCGTATGTATTGTTTATGCGAGTTCTTTCAAGCGTTCAAATTTCTGTGGTGACTTAGCCTTCATCAAGTTCGCAATAAGCATCCCAAAAAGGAATGTCCCTATCAGCACAAACCCTACGACTTTCGCAACTGCAATCGAATCACCAACTAAGGTAGGCAAATTGATAATTGCCATACCTAGGCAAAAGAGCAACCCAAGGAGCCCCAATACTGGAGCAACAAATGTCTTCCAAAAATTGCCTTCTTTGTTTTTTATAAAAAATACAATTACAGAGATACAAGTTAACGACAGGATAAACATATAACCTAAAGTTCCTGCACCAGCTCCCCATGTGTAAATATTGGCAACTGGATCCCAACTTAAAAGAATTAAGATGGTCAAGAGAATAAATGAACTAGCAGATTGAATTGCTGATGATATATACGGTGAGTTGTGCTTAACATGAACCTTCGACAATACTGTCGGTAAAACACCATACTTACCTAATACGTATTGATAGCGAACCACTACGTTATGAAGAGAAAGAATACAAGCAAATAAACTCGTCACAAGTAAAACCAAAATTACATCAGTAAACACTTTACCTAAATATTGCTCTGCAACTAATAAATATGAACTTTCCCCATGTTCCGATGTAAAAGCCATTATTTTGTCAGTCCCAACGATGGAAACAAGACACCAAGTTGATATGCAATAGAAAAGCCCTACAAGAATTACTGCTAAATATGTGGCACGAGGAATTGTTTTCTGCGGATCTTTTGCCTCTTCTCTAAAAATAACAGACGATTCAAATCCAATAAATCCCATAATGGCAAACATAATGCCTAAACCTATTGAACCACTTGAAATTACATCTATAGAAAAAGCAGATGGAGTTAAAGCAGTTACACCATTTCTTTGAAAAAACAAGAAATCAATAATGAGTACAACACCGATTTCAGCGACAAGTGCAACTCCTAAAAATTTAGAACTCAATTCAATATGGCGATAACCCAGATATGCAACAATACTAATAATGCTTAATGAGAGTATCCACCAAGGAATTTCCACGCCAAGAAAACTTTTCAAGAGATCAGCTAAAGCCACGCCAATATATGCTTCTACAGCAATCAATAAAAAAAAGTATGAAATCCATGCCAGACTCGCTGAGCCCAATCCAATAGCTCGACCCAACCCTTTCTGAATAAAAGCATAGAATGCGCCAGCATTATCTATATATTTCGCCATAGAAACGAAACCAATAGAGAACAGCAACATGATTATTGTTGCTGTCAAAATATCAAATACAACCCCTCCACCATTACCCAAAGTAATAATTAACGGGGTTACTGCAACCATCACTGTTAAAGGTGCAGCAGTTGCTATAACCATAAACACAATTGAGAGAACACCAAGAGAGCCTGACAGGGACTCTTGTTTATTAGAATGATCCATAATACTTCCTGTTTATATGGGAATGCTCATGACTAAATTGCTAAAGCACGACTACTAAAAAATTAAATTTTACAAATAGATAAAAAATTGATACCTACATTGTGATTATTATTCTTTGTTTTTATGGCATAGAGTTCTTGAGAGTTCAGTACTTTTTTTTGTCATATAAGAGCAAATGGCATATAATTGCATATATAAAATTACAAGTGTTTATGTGGTGGATATCGCTATGGCTCGATCATTAGCAACTACTAGCCCCAATACTCAAATTGGAGTTTATTCATGTGTCACACTCAGCTTATTTAGAATAGTTGAATCATTAGGTGTAGACCCAAAACTTTTAGAAACATGCTTTCAAGATAGAGAAAACCTATCCAAACCTTACGCAAAAATTTCATTGAATGAGTTCATAAGTGCTGTAGAAAAAACTGTAGAAATTACGGGCTATGATAACTTTTCAATTATGTATGGCTCTAAATGCGATATCGAGACACTTGGATTACTAGGCTATATTTTCATTAACTCGAAAAATTTAAAACATGCTTTAGAATCAACATGTAAATACTTCTTATTTTTTCAAGAATATACAACCATAAAATTAGAAAAACACGGTGAGTATTATGTTGTTTCTTACAAAGTTGATGATTCTTATCTAAAAAATCAACGTTATGATGCAGAAATTACATTAGCAATTATTTGTAACTTAATTAGAAAAGTTACTTATAGTAATTGGCAACCAGCATTAATTGAATTCGAGAACTCTGAACCAGCGTTTATAGGTGATCATTTAGCATTTTTTAAGTGCACAATTAATTTCAATGCACAAAAAAACAGCATATACATTCCAAAGAAGGATATTGATACTAAAATTTTAGGTGCTGACCCCAATCTATTTGAAATATTGACCTATACTTTAGAGAATATTGGGTACAAATATAACGACAATGAAAAGTTTATCGATTTTATCGTAATGCATATAAAACTATGTATGGAAACTAAGTTTCCCCATATTGAAGATATCGCAAAATTAACGGGTATTCCGACATGGACCTTAAAAAGAAGGCTCTCCTCCTACAATACTTCGTTCAGTGTTCTTTTAGAAAAAACACAAAAAGAACTTTCCCCTCCTTATCTACTTGATGCCAATTTATCAATTTCAGAAGTAGCATATAAACTAGGTTATTCAGATATCAGTAGTTTTTCTAAAGCATTTCAAAGATGGTACGGCATCTCACCAAAGCAATGGATAAGCCAGCAACCTTGAAACTATTTGATCACCTTACTCAACAAAATACTTAACTGTAAACGGCCATCCACCTGAAGCTTGTCAAATATGCGATTGGCATTAATCTTTACGGTACCTAAAGAAATTTCCATAGCTTCTGCTATATCTTGGTTCGCATACCCTTTTGTAATAAAGTTACAGACCTCTATTTCTCGGGTAGTAAGCTTAAGATCTTTAAGGTAATTCTTTACAATGTTATCTTTAATATTGCCCAACTCAAAAATACTCGTACCAAGAATTTGATGAAGTACTTGAATAGAGCTTTCATCCCTTTTTTTATAATCATTTGGATTGGTTACTGCGATTCCTGCATAGGCATGATTATTCCTCCAAAAAACAATCTCTAAAATCTCGTCAATACCACAATCATTGGCAAAACGTTTATACACACTAACTTTTTGGTTTTCACTATTACAAGTGTTTAGCAAATTTATATTTTCATGAGACTTTAAGAAATATGCTACATTTAGCGGATCGTAATCTTGTAGTAAGTTATGGTATTTATAAATAAATTCTTTAGAGACATTTATATTTAAATCAATAAATGCATCTCTCTTATCTTCATTAATCCAATAAAACATCGCACCTTGGGCATCTAAGTAATTCTTAGCAAGAATTAATGAGTTTTCAATAATTGCGTTTTGATTGATAGCCATTTCAACAATATCCATGCAGTTAGAGGTGGTCCCACTTGTTTGAACTGATGTGGTTCTAGGATTTTAGACCACGCCTATAAGTGATAATCTACTCCCCAATAAGCATGGGAAATGCTTGTTTTTGGAGTCAACCATGACACGAAGAAAACGTCGTAATCATTCAGCAGAGTTTAAAGTTAAAGTTGCTCTCGCAGCAATTAAAGGCGACCACACACTCGCTGAACTTTCTACTCAATTCGACTTACATCAAAACCAAATAATTGATTGGAAAAATCAACTGCTTGAGCAATCAATCAATATTTTTTCACGACCAACAGCACAACAAGAACCTGAGATTGACCTCAAAGCTCTACATGCCAAGATAGGACATCAGGCATTGCAAATTGATTTTTTAGAAGGTGCGCTCAGAAAAATAGGGCAGCTGAGCGGCAAAAAATGATCGATAAGACCCATCAACTTTCGGTACGACAACAATCGCAATTGATTCAAATCAATCGCAGTACGTTGTATTACAAGCCCAAAGAGATTTCATCAACTGATTTGAGTTTGATGCGTCTAATCGATGAAATTCATCTCGACTACCCATTTATGGGCAGTCGAATGATACGAGATATGCTACAGCGTCAAGGACATAAAATAGGTCGGCGTAAAGTCCGACGTTTAATGCGCTTGATGGGAATACATGCCTTGTATCCAAAACCCAATACCAGTAAGCCTAATCTTGCACACCGTATTTTCCCATATCTGTTGAAAAACATGGTCATCGATCACTCTAATCAAGTCTGGTGTACAGATATCACGTACATTCCTATGGCTAAAGGCTTTGTCTATCTGTGTGCAATTATAGATTGGCATAGTCGTAAAGTACTGGCTCATCGTGTATCGATCAGTATGGAAACAGACTTTTGCATAGATGCGTTGCAAGAAGCAATTGTGAAATATGGTTGTCCAGAGGTGTTTAATACAGACCAAGGCAGTCAATTCACAAGCGAGGCATTTTTGAATGAGTTAAAATTGCGAAATATCCGTATCAGTATGGATGGGAAAGGACGATGGATGGATAATGTAATGATTGAGCGTTTATGGCGCAGTGTGAAGCATGAGGAAGTCTATTTGAAGGCTTACGATACGGTTAAACAAGCAAAACAATCAATTGCTGAATATTTGGATTTTTATAACACGATACGTCCTCATTCAAGCTTGAATAAGGCAACACCAAATGAATTTTATGATCGACATTTACCAAAAGTAATGGCAGCATAATTTAAATATTTAGAGCGGATTTATCACTTATAAAACTAGATTGAGTGGTCTAATTAACGGAACCACATCACTTGCAAACAATTTTGAACCAGTTTTGGTAATTCATTTCTATATAAAGCTTGTCCAACTAACATCCCTATTTCACTAAATTTCACTAAATGTATATCGACAGCAGTATGCTTAGAAATTTCTTCCGCAATAGTACTGACTAATGCTTCTGTTTTAGACAGTCCTCCTAAACCACCAGAAACAACAACAATTTTTAAAGTGGAATTCTTCTTAAACATAATATACCTCCCTGAAGGTGGTTACCTGAATGGGTCCTATCAGATAACCATAATTCAAATCTTTTACTCTTTGACAGCCGTAATAGTTATCTCAATCATCTGTTCAGGATGAATCAATTTGCTAATCTGAACCAAAGTACATACAGGCTTATGCTGTCCAAGATATTTTTTCAAAATCTCTCCTGACTTATTTGCAAAAGCATCAATATCCGTAGTGTAAATCGTCCAATTTGCAATATTTGAAAAACCCAATCCAACACACTCCAGACACTTCCCCGCAGTAGTCAGAATAAATTCCAATTGCTCTTCAATACATTGCCCCATGACTAAAGTATTCTCTAAACTGCCTTTTAAGGGTGCAATTCCTGAAAGATAAAAGGTGTTGCCAACTTCCACGATTTGACTAAAAGATAAGGAGTCAAAAACATCTTGTTCAAAGTAATCAATTTGAGGAGTAAAACATTTCATTTTTATCCCCCTAATTCATATTCATCAGCATAATTTTTAGTCACGTCATTACCATTATCAGTTACGACATTAAAGCCAGCTGAACGACGCTCTTTTTTACCTCTAAAAACATCAAGAGGATCTTCAAAATCACGAACATATCCCATGGCAAAACATGCACATTGGTATCCCATCAGTTTCAACATGTCGTCATCTAAAGTTTGCGCAATTTCTGGAGGAGTTGCTAAATATTGATTCTCCTCTTGTCTTAACCAACCAGCACAATAGTTAATATTAATTGCTTGACGGATTTTATCGGTGGTATTTGTACCAGCACCATGATAAATTTTTCCGGTATAGAACATTACCGAACCTTTAGGCATTTCAGCAGCAACTGTTTGATCTTGTGTAAATTTTTGACGAGCCCCAGCATACATACTGTTTGGGACAACGCGAGTTGCTCCATTTTCTTCAGTATATTCAGTCATTGCCCATAAGGTGTTACATTGAGTTTCAAAATCATCTGGAAAGTCAAAAAAATCCCAAGCCAACTGATCTTGGTGAAGAATTTGTGATGGCGCACCAGGATTTACAGTAATGATTTGAGTTAATTGCAATTGCATAGTTGAAGACTTTGAAAGATGTTTCTTTGCTGAATCTAAAACTAATGGATGTGTAATAAGGTCACGTGCTGTTTTAGAACGAGCAACCAATGAACCTGTACGTTGGGTCAAATTCCCCAAGAACTTATCTTCGCCGTAAGGGCTAGTTTGAATATATTCAGACATTTCTTCTGAAATACGATCCATAACTTCAGGGGCTACCAAATTTTCAACAATACAGTGACCATGCTCTTTAAGTGCTTTCGCGACTTCTTCACTTGTTGCTGTGTTAGGTAAACGAATTAGTTCCATAACCATCTCCTTAATAAAATCAAAACATCTAAGATGTTCTAACTTTAAAAAAGACGATCCGAATACTCATCTAACCAAAGTTATAGAAAATTGACTAAAATGTTAAATTTCCATTTTTAATCAATCAAGATATAAAGCGTTTACGATACTCTGTTGATGTCAAACCTATTGTTTTCACAAATATTTTATTGAATGAAGAGCTATCTTTATAACCTACTTGCCAAGAGATTGAGTCAAAACTCATGTTTGTTGTGAGTAACAGATCTTGTGCTTTATGAATCCGTAAATTTTGACAATATTCAATTGGAGCCAGCCCAGTCGCTTTTTTGAAACGTCGTAACAATGTTCGTTTTTCTAGATTGGCCATTTCTGCTAAATCATCAACTGTAATTTTCTTCTCATAATTATTTTGTAGCCAATGTTGAATCTTAATGATGGCAGTATCGCCGTGACTAAAATTTGGCGTAAAATTTTTATAATAAGACTGCTCTCTTGAAGGTGGGTCTATTAATAGCAATTTAGAAAATTCGATCATGAATGGTGTACTGTAAATTCTCTCTACCAACTTTAGCCCTAAATCCATCCAAGACATGATCCCCGCTGTTGTAATTAAATCAGGGTCATCAACGATAATTTTATTACTATCAATAACTACGTCTGGAAAACGCGCATTAACAATTTCATTATTCAACCAATGTGTAGTGACTGTTCGACCAGAAAATAATTTCGTTTCTAATAGTGTGAAAATCCCTGAACAAATTGAGCAAAGCACAGCACCATTTTTATAATGTTGTTCAATCCACTGTGAATAATTTTGAGCGCCTTCTTGAGACACAGGAGCTTCAAAACTGGGCGGGACAATAATAAAATTGATCGAACAGCTTACAGCCTCATGACTGTCCCAAGTTTTGATCATATTCCCATGCGACTCACGCCAATGAGTAACTTTAATGGATGCTTTATCCGTGCTTAATACTTGTTGATTGGCATATTGTAGTAGATCCGTCAAACCCCAAATTGAGGCTGAATGGGAGAGGTGGATCAGGAAATTTGAACAACACTTATAAGTGATATTTTGCTCCCCAAATGATGTTATAAACATCAAT